>CADDYR010000011.1 GCA_902810765.1 Chloroflexota bacterium | reverse complement strand
ATCTCTACCCGGACGTGGACGACACCGCGCTGGTCGTGCTCGCGCTGCTCGAGGCCGCCCCGAGGCAGAAGGTCGCGTCCGCCGCCGAGCGCGCGCGGCGCTGGGTGCTCGCGATGCGCTCGAGCAACGGGGCCTGGGCCGCGTTCGACCGGGACAACGTCCGCGCCGTCGCCTACAGCCTGCCGTTCTCCGACTTCGGCGCAATGATAGACCCGCCGACGGAGGACGTCACCGCCCACGTCCTCGAGATGCTCGCCGCGCTCGGCTACTCCCAGTCCGACCCCGCGGTCAGCCCGGCGCTCGGCTACCTGCGCCGGAGCCAGCTGGAGGACGGGGCCTGGTACGGCCGCTGGGGGGTGAACTACGTGTACGGCACGTGGTGCGTCGTCTCGGCCCTTGCAGCGCTCGGCACCGGGCGGGACATGGTGGAGCGCGCGGCACGATGGATGCTGACGGTCCAGAACTCGGACGGGGGCTGGGGCGAGACGTGTTACTCTTATGAGGACGCGTCGTTTCGGGGAGTGGGCCGCAGCACGCCCTCGCAGACGGCCTGGGCGGTGATGACGCTGCAGGCTGCGGGCATGGGACCTCACCCGGCCTGTCAGAGAGGATTGGCGTACCTGCTCGACCGCCAGACCGGGGGCACCTGGGAGGAGCCGGAGTACACGGGGACGGGTTTTCCGGGGGACTTCTACATCAATTATCACCTCTACCGTCACGTGTTCCCGACCCTCGCGCTGGCCCGCGCGGCACGCCACGATCGAACGCGCTTCGCGCACTTAGCATACGAGGAGAGATGACATGTCAGTACCGCTGAGACAGAGCCTCAAGGTGTCCGCGCACGTGGCGAAGCAGCTGCTGAGGGGGAACCGGAAGTTCGCGCTCGTGCTCCAGCTGGAGCCCCTCTACCAGTGCAACCTGGAGTGCGCAGGGTGCGGCAAGATACAGCACCCCGAGGACGTGCTGCGCAGGCGGCTCACGGTACAGCAGTGCGTGGACGCCGTCGAGGAGTGCGGAGCACCCATAGTGTCCATCGCCGGCGGCGAGCCGCTCATCCACAAGGAGATCCACCAGATCGTCGAGGCGCTCGTCGAGCGCGGGAAGTTCGTGTACCTGTGCACGAACGCGATCCTGATGGAGAGGAAGCTCGACCTGTTCAAGCCCTCGCCCTACTTCGCGTGGTCCGTGCACATAGACGGCCTGAGGGAGCGGCACGACCAGTCCGTCTGCCGCAGTGGGGTGTTCGACAAGGCCGTCGCGGCCGTCAGGGAGGCGAAGCGACGCGGGTTCAGGGTCACCACGAACACCACCTTCTTCGTGCAGGACAACGCGAAGACGATCCGCGACGTGCTCGACTTCCTGAACGACGAGCTCGAGGTGGACACGATGCAGATCGCGCCGGGCTACGCCTACGAGAAGGCGCCGGACCAGGAGCACTTCCTGGGGGTGGAGCGGACGCGCGCGATCTTCCGCGAGGCTTTCGCGGGCGGCAGGCGCAGGCGCTGGAGACTGAACCACACCCCGCTGTACCTCGACTTCCTCGAGGGCAGGCTCGACTTCCCCTGCACCGCCTGGGGCATACCCTGCTACTCCGTGTTCGGCTGGCAGCGGCCGTGCTACCTGCTCGCGGACGGCTACGCCAGCTCCTACGAGGAGCTGCTCGAGGAGACCGACTGGGACAGCTACGGCCGGGGCAGGAACCCGAAGTGCGCGAACTGCATGGCCCACTGCGGCTACGAGCCCACGGCGGTGCTCACCACCGCGACCTCGCCCAGGCAGGCGCTCAGGGCGGTCACCGACGTCGCGGCGAGCCAGTTCGTCCAGATCAGGGCTTCCCGTGCGCGGAACGGTGGATGAGGTCTTCCTGACCGGGGCCACCGGCTTCATCGGCTCGCACGTGCTCCGGGCGCTGCTCGGCTCGGGCTACCGGGTGCGGGCGCTCGTCCGCGGCTCCCCGGACCGTCTGCCCGCGCTCGAAGGCTGCACGCCCGTGCCCGGCGACCTCGACCGACCGGGCGCGCTCGCGCGCCGGATGGAGGGCTGCCGCTACCTGGTCCACGTCGCCGCGCTGTACTCGTTCGCGCCGAGCGAGCGCCGCCGAGTCTGGGCCACGAACGTCGCGGGCTGTCGCGGGGTCCTGGAGGCCGCGTGGATCGCGGGGATAGAGCGGGCGGTGGTCACCTCCAGCTCCTCCGCCGTCGGTCCGGCTCGCGACGGCGGGCTGGCGACCGAGGAGGACCGCGTCGAGGTCGAGGGCGGCATCTCCGCGTACCACGGCTCGAAGGTGGAGGAGGAGCGCGTGGCGCTCGCGGCGCGGGTGCCGGTCGTGCTCGTACTGCCCACGGCCCCGGTCGGCCCCGGCGACCGAAGGCCGACGCCGACGGGCCGGATGGTGCTCGACTTCGCGCGTGGCCGGATTCCCGCCTACGTCGAGGGCGGGATGAACCTCGTCGCGGTCGAGGACGTGGCCCGCGCCCACGTGCTCGCGCTCGAGCGCGGCCGCCCGCGGGAGCGGTACATCGTCGGGGGAGAGGACCTGAGCTTCGAGCAGATCTGGCGCACGCTCGCGGAGCTCACCGGCAGGTCGGCGCCCTGGCTCCGGATCCCGCACGGACTGGCCGTCTCGCTCGCCTGGGCGGACGAGCTGCGCTGCCGCCTGACGGGGGCACAGCCCGCGATCCCGCTCGAGGGAGCCAGGATGGCGAGGCACCTGATGTACGCCAGCTCCGAGAAGGCCCGCCGGGAGCTGGGCTACGAGCCCTCGCCCGTCCGAGACGCCCTGGCGAGGGCCGTCGAGTGGTACCGGCTCAATGGCTACGCCTCCTGACTCGGTCTGCGTGCTCGCCGCGACCCGGATCGAGGCATGGGCGGCGAGGTACGTCCTGCCGCGCGAGGTCGCCGTGCTCCGGACAGGCATCGGTCTGAGGCGTGGGCCGCCTCCCCGGGTCCGGGCGTTCGTCTCCTGTGGGCTCGCGGGCGCGCTCTCGGACTCGCTCGCGCCGGGCGCGGTCGTCGTCCCACGCTGGGTCGGCCTGCCATCCGGGGAGCGCCTGGAGTGCTACCCGCCGCTCGTGGAGGCGCTGGCCCGAGCGGCGCGGGAGCTGGGATGCGAGCCGGTGACCGGCCCGATGCTCACAGCGCCCTCGCTCGTCACGGGACGCGCGCGACGGGAGTGGGCGGGCAGGGGCTTCGTCGCCGTGGACATGGAGACCGGTCTGCTCCTGAGACGGTTCCCCCGGGGGGCGGCGGTCAGGGTAGTGCTCGATACTCCCGAGCGCGACCTCTCGGCGGGCTGGGAGCGGCCGGCGCGGGCCCTGCTCGATCCGACGCTCTGGCCGCAGGCGGCGCGGATGGGCCTGCTGGCGCCGGCCTGCGCGCTCAGAGCGGCGGAGGTCGTGCGGAGGGCGCTCGGCCGACCGGACCCTCTCAGGATTTGAGGCCCAGCAGGCTCCAGCCGAACTCCTCGAGCCTCGAGGCGTCCGTGCCGGTGTGCTCGAGCGCCTCCGTCGCGGAGGAGGCGTACTCTCGCACGCGGGCGAGCCCCTCCTCCCGGATCCCGAGCCTGTCCATCAGCTCGCGGGTCCACAGCGCGTCGGACTCGGACACCTCGCCGTCAGAGTAGATCGAGCGCAGGCGGGCGGCGTCCTCGCCCGTCGCGAGCTCGAACGCCCTGACCGCGGGGTAGCTCTTCTTGCGGCTGTAGACGTCCTCCATCGCCCGCTTGCCGGTGCCCGACTCGGTCTGCCACACTCCGCGCAGGTCGTCGCGGATCTGGTACGCCACGCCCAGCCGCTCCCCGAACGCCCGGTACAGCTCGCGGGCCTCGGGCGGCGCGTCGGCGACGAGCGCGCCGAGGTAGCACGAGAGTCCCATCAGTGCCCCGGTCTTGCGCGTGATCATCGCCAGGTACTCCTCGAGCGGCACCGAGTCCCGCCGCTCGAAGGACAGGTCCATGTGCTGTCCCTCGCACACGCGCAGCGTCGTCAGGTCGAACTCCCTCAGCGCGTGGACGACGAGCCCCGGCTCCACCCCTCCGCCGTCGAGCGACTCGAGGGCGCGGTGGGAGGCCGCGAATATGCCGTCTCCCACCCCTATCGCCCTCGGCACTCCCACGAGCTTCCAGACGGAGGGGCGGTGGCGGCGCTGAGGGCTGTTGTCCTGTATGTCGTCGTGCACGAGGGTGAAGTTGTGCAGCAGCTCGACGGCGGCCGCTGCCGGTACCGCCGCCCGCGCGTCCCCTCCCGCCGCCTCGCACGCGAGCAGGCACAGCCTCGGACGGAGCATCTTGCCGCCCGCGTCGGCGGAGGGGCTGAGGCGCTCGTCGGTCCAGCCCAGGGCGTACTGCATGTATCCGTAGAACTCCTCGGGCTCGCCGTCCTCCACGAGGAGCGCCCGTCGCATCTCCTCGCGCAGCACCGGCCCGAGCTCCGCCAGCTCGCGCGCGTCCAAATCCATACCTCCCGTGCGCCCATATGGTAGCAGGGTCCGTGGCCGCGGCGAAAGAGACAGATCCACGGTGCTCGTGCCCTCTGAGCTTCGTCGCGAGAGCGCACACCGGGCCGCGAACAATGAACGTCCGGCGACGGCTTCACCACCTGCTCTCAACCGCTGCTACACGGACCGCGAACGGACGCAGTGTAACCTCAGAACACCGTTCCACCCCGGCTGGTGTTGGGCACGAGGCGGTCCTGTAGGAGAACGGCCACGGCGGTCGGCAGCTTCAGCCCAGCAGTATATCTCGTGGTAGAGGGGGCTGATTGACCATGTACAGGTCTGGAGCACTTCGGGTCCATGACCGATAGTGCCGGAGGGCCTGAGTCCGGGAGGTGATGCCTATCGAGCACTCCGATCCGTCAGGCGAACGCGTAACGACATCCGAACAGGGCCGGGACGAGCCCTGTACTGGAGCGAAATACCATGGGAACTGGCAGTAGAGCCATCCGGGTGCTAACCGTGTTCGGGATGGTTTTGGCCGGATTGGCAGCCTTTGGACCTTCCGCACACGCCGCTGGAACAGCTGATCTATCCGTCACGAACAGTGCAAGCGTCTCGAGCGCGAGGGTGGGAGACATCGTCACCTACACTATCGTCGCGACGAACAACGGCCCTGATGCGTCGACGGTAGACGTAGGCGAGGACCTATCGAGCAACTTCCAGATCCTGGGAGTTACGTGCGATCGAGGAGTGAGCTCGGACGGCCCTACCTGTGAGTATCAGACAGTGGCGAGCGGGGACGCCGTCACTACGAGGGTCGTGACCAAGATTCGAACCGGGCAGGCGCGTGTCGCCAACGATACGGCGTGTGTGACCTCCGAGGCGACGACGGTTGATCCGAACTCGAGCAACGACTGCGCGAGCGCAAGCGTCAGGATCACGGGCAAGATACGTTAGGAGCGCAGGATAGTGTTGGGGAGGTATATCCGTGCCGCACTGTCCCCACCGAGCACCCACCCAGGCGCTTTTAGCCACGGGTGTCTCGCCCGCGACGCTGACGGGCCGAGATGACAGGATTGTCACGTGGAGGCAAGTGACCGCCCGGTGCCATGTCTTACGGAACCATTCGATCAGGCATCGCCCGCATATCGCCGCGTTCGCTCCGTGGTCCGACACGGCTCAGTGGGCGAGGCGGGAGCGCAGCAGCCCGGCGAGGCCGATCCCCGAGACGAGCGCGCCGCCCGCCCCCATCAGTGCCAGGCTCCGAACACCCGGGCCCATCGGCCGCGGCTCGTAGCACGCCCGCTCGGGGTACTCGGCGGGCAGCGCCCGCCCGGACAGAGCCGCGTCGAGCAGCTGCGCCGGGTGGAGCGCGCGCCGGTCCGTCAGGCCCCTGATCTGGGAGCGGCACGAGAAGCCCTCCGCGACGACGACCGCGCTCTTCGGCGCGTTCCGCACGGCCGGGAGGAGTTCGTGCTCGCCGATCCGCGCCGAGACCTCGTACTTCTCCGCCTCGTACCCGAAGCTCCCCGCCATGCCGCAGCACCCGGAGGCGGGCACCTCGTACTCCACCCCCAGCCGGTCGAGCAGCTTCGTCGTAGAGTCGAACCTGAGCACGGCCCTCTGCTGGCAGTGGCCGTGGAGGAGCGCCCTGCGGCCGATCCGGGGCAGGTCGCGGTCCCCCGCCTCGTGCTCCAGGAACTCGGAGAGCAGGTAGGTCTGCCTGCGCAGCCGGGACGCGTCCTCGTCGTGAGGCAGTAGGTTGCACAGCTCGTCGCGGAACACCGCGACGCAGCTCGGCTCCAGCCCCACGACCGGCGTGCCCGCGCGGATGTCGTCGCCGAGCGCGTCGAGCACGTTCACGAGAAAGCGCTCGGCAAGGTCCAGCATCCCGTAGTCGTACAGCGGCCTGCCGCAGCACACCGGGCGTCGCGGGAGCACTACGTGGTAGCCGAGCGCCTCCAGCGCCTCGACCGCGGAGCGCGCGATCTCGGGCTCGAAGTGGTTCGTGAACGTGTCGGGCCAGAGCACGACCCTCGGGCCGCCCCGGTTGCGCTCTCCGCGCCGGGCGAACCACTCGCGGAACGTCCGGGCTGCGAACGCCGGGAGCTCGCGCCTCCGGCTGACCCCGGCCGCGCCCTTTACCAGGTCGGAGACCACGGGCCAGCGCCCGAGAGCGTTCACGAGCCCCGGATCGAGGGACGCCAGGCGAGCCCACCACATGATCAGCCCCATCGAGTAGGCGGCGCGGGGCCTGAGCCTCCCCTCGTAGTAGTGGGACAGGAACTCCGCCTTGTAGGTGGCGACGTCCACGTTCACCGGGCAGTCGCCCTTGCAGCCCTTGCACGCCAGACAGAGGTCGAGCGCGTCCTTCACGGCGTCGCTCCGCCAGCCCTCGGTCACCGCCTCCCCCTGGAGCATCTCGAAGAGGAGTCTCGCCCGGCCTCGCGTGGTGTACGCCTCCTCACGGGTCACCATGAAGCTGGGGCACATCACCCCTCCCTCGAGCCTCCGGCACTTACCGAAGCCGTAGCAGCGCTCGGTCGCGGCGGCGAAGCTGCCGTGGTCGTCAACGAACGCGAAGTGGGTCTTCACCTCGGGCGGGTTGTAGCCCGTGCCCAAGCGCAGGTTCTCGTCCAGCCTGTACGTATCCGACACCGTCTTGTGCGGGTTCATCTTGTTGTCGGGGTCCCAGATCGCCTTGAACTCGTCGAACGCCCGGATCATCTCGGGGCTGTACATCCGCGAGAGGAGCTCACCCCGCAGCTGGCCGTCGCCGTGCTCGCCCGAGAGCGACCCGCCGTACTTCACCGTGAGGTCCGCCGCCTCCTCCATGAACCTGCGGAAGTCGCGTATGCCCTCGGCGGTCTTGAGGTCGTTGTCCGTGCGGCAGTGGACGCAAGCCTGCCCGAAGTGGCCGAACAGCACGTAGCGCAGGTGGTGGCGGTCGAGGAGCTGCTTGAACTCGCGCAGGTACTCCCCGAGGCGCTCGACCGGCACGGCCGCGTCCTCCCACGCGGCCCACGTGTCCAGCTCGCCCGGAATGCGGCTCGCGCCGATCGCGTTCTCGCGCACCGACCACACCATCTCCTGCTGGGCCTCGTCCTCGAGCAGGCGCGTGTGCGGCGGGTCGTCCGACCTCTCGAGCGCGCGCTGGAGATCCTGAGCCTTCCGGCGCGACTCCTCCAGAGACTCCCCGCGGAACTCGACGAACAGCCAGCCCCCTCCATCGGGCAGCAGCGGCAGCGCCTCGAGCTGCTGCCCCTTCCTCCGCAGGTTCTGGGGGATTCGGGCGTCTATCGCCTCCAGCCCGGTGGGGTGGTACTCCCTGATCTCGGGCACGTGGTCCCCGGCGTGGAACACGTCGGGATAGCCGAGCACGAGCGTGACGCGGTGGCCGGGGTCGTCCACGAGCCTCAGCGTGGCGCCGAGCACTATCGCGCACGTGCCCTCCGTGCCCACGAGCGCCCTTGCGACGTCGAAGCGGTTCTCGGGCAGGAGGGCGTACAGGTTGAAGCCCGAGACGAGCCGCTCGATCGGCGGGAACTCGGTGCGGATGCGGTCGAGGTTGCGGTCGCGCAGCTCCCGCAGACCGCGATAGATCTCGCCGCGCCTGCCGCCCTCCCGGACGATCCGCTCGACCTCCTCCTCGGAGTGCTGTCCGACGGTCATCCTCGTGCCGTCGTAGAGCAGCACGTCCATCTCGACGATGTGATCGGAGGTTCGGCCCGGAGGGTGCATGATCGAGTGGGTGCCGCAGGAGTTGTTGCCGATGCCCCCTCCGATGGTCGCCCACGCGTGGGTGGCGGGATCGGGCGGGAACCGCAGCCCGTGCTTCTCGGCCTCCGCGTTCAGCACGTCGTTCACGCAGCCGGGCTCGACGCGCGCGAGCTTCCGCTCGGGGTCTATCTCGAGCACCCGGTTCATGTACTTCGAGAAGTCGAGCACGACCGCGACGTTGCAGGTCTGACCGGCGAGGCTGGAGCCGCAGCCTCGCGGCAGTATCGGCGCGCGGTGGCGACGGCAGACCTCCACCGCCGCAACGACGTCGTCCGCGTCCCTCGGGATCACCACTCCGATCGGCACCTGGCGGTAGATCGAGAGGTCGGAGGCGTAGAGGGCGCGCGAGCCCCCGTCGAAGCGCACCTCCCCCCTCACCGCGCGCTCGAGGTCCGCCCCGAGCGCCGGCACGTCCACGTCGGGCGGGGGGAGCTGAACCGGGTCGCTCCGAGTGCGCTCCCCGAGCCCGGGCCTTCTCGTCGTGAACAGCATGCTGATCTCCTCTCGCCTCGCCGCTATGCTTCTACCAGCCGTCCCGCTGCCGCGGGCATTCGCCCGGCTGTCATCTTTATGTTATTCATCGTCTCGCAACAGTCGTTCCGAGGCCGCCTCTACCCCTGTCATCGCTGGCGCTGGCACCACGCGTCGTCTTGGGGCCGCCACTATGTGTCATATCCCCGAGGCCCCACCCTTGCCTGTCATTCTGAGGCCCGAAGGGCCGAAGAATCTCTGCAACGCCCTGGACAGAGACTCTCCTTCTTTCTTTCGCTCCCCGGACCTTCGCGGCATCCCCCCTCCAGGTCCTTCGCGGAGTTTACCCCTTCGCTCCCGCTCAGGGCAGGCTCTCGAGCGAAGCGAAGGGCTCAGGATGACGGGCGTCGGCGGCTCAGGACGATCAGAGCGGATGGCGCTGGCAGGCACCCGTTCGTGTCCCGGACGACACGCCCGTTCACCGCGCCTTCGCTCGATTGCTCGGTATGTGACCGTGTGGCGATCCTCCTCGCCCTATCCCTGCTCCCCTCCGTCGCCGCCGGGGAGCTTCTCCCTGATCCTGTCCGCGACGTCGAAGGAGCTGGCCTCGAAGGTGTGCTCGTCGAGCAGGTGGCGGCCGATCGTGAGGCCGATGCGCACGCGGTTCTCCTCGCCCCGGGCGAGCGCCTGTGCGAGGTGCATCGCCTGCTCGCGCGTGATCTTCGCGGGCAGCGGCGGCTCGTTCGCGTCTACGACCGCCTCGATGAGCACCGGTCCGTCCATCGCGAGAGCCTGGCGCAGCTGCTCGCCGCACGCCTTCGGGTCCTCGATGTGCACCGCGGGGATGCCGAAGCCCTGCGCTATCGTGACGAAGTCTATCGGCCTGAGGTCTATGCCGTACTCGGGGTTGCCGAGGAAGACCATCTGCTCCCACTTGATGAGGCCGAGGGCGTTGTTCTTGAACACCACGACCTTGACGGGCAGGTTCTCCTGCACGAGCGTCGCCAGGTCGCCCATCTGCATCGTGAGCGAGCCGTCGCCGGTGAACGCTACGACCTGTCTGTCGGGGTACGCCGTCTGGGCGCCGATGGAGTAGGGCAGCGCGGCGGCCATCGAGCAGTTCGTGCCGCTGAAGGAGAACATCTGGCCGCGGCGCAGGTTCATGCGGGCCACCCAGGTCGTGACCTGCCCCGAGTCGCCGCACACGATCGCGTCGTCCCGGAGCGCCCGCGCCAGGTGCCACGACACCACCTCCGGCCTCATCGGCACGGCGTCGCTGGTGCCCCGCTCCTCCATGAGCGCGTCCCACTCCCTCTTCCCCTGCTGGGCGGTCTCGAGGAACGAGCGGTCGCGGTTGCGCTCGAGCAGCGGGATGAGCGCGCGCAGCGTCGCCCTCGCATCGCCCACGAGGGCGACGTCCGCGGGGTAGCGGGCGCTGATGCGCTGCGGCTTGTCGTCTATCTGCACGCACTCGGCCTGCCCGGGCTTGGGCAGGAACTCGATGTAGTTGAACGAGCTGCCGACGATGAGCAGGGCGTCGCAGGTCTGCATCGCGTCCTGGGAGGGACGTGTGCCGACCACCCCCAGCCCGCCGGTCACGTACGGGCTGTCGTCGGGCACGCAGTCCTTGCCGAGCATCGCCTTTATGATCGGCGCGCCCAGTATCTCCGCCACCTGCTCGAGCTCGTCGCCTGCGCCCCGGGCGCCGGCGCCCGCGAGGATGGCGATCCTCGAGTGGCGGGAGAGCAGGTCCGCCGCGGCCCGCAGGTCCTCCTCCTCGGGGAGCTGGCGCGGCATCTTGAACTCCGCGGACGTGTGCCCCGGCACGTTGCGCTTGAAGCGCATCATCGGCTCCGCCTCGGCCGCCTGGTAATCAATGGGGAACGCGAGGTGGGCGGGGCCGCGCTGGGTGAGCGCGTAGCGGCAGGCGAGGTCCACCACGTTCTCCAGGTGCGCCGGCCCCATGATCCGCTCGTTGTACACGCAGGCGTCCTGCATCAGGTAGTCCGTGTGTATGTCCTGCAGGTAGAAGGTGCCGATCAGGTCGTGGTAGGTCATGCCGGTGATCGCGAGGATCGGCGCCTGCTCCAGCCGCGCGTCGTAGATGCCGTTCATCAGGTGGATCGCGCCCGGAGAGGCCGTCGAGAAGCACACGCCGAGCCTGCCGGTGAACTTGGCGTATCCGACGGCCGCCATCGCTCCCACCTCCTCGTGCCTGACGTGCACGTAGCGGACCTTGTCGCGGTGCTTGCGCAGAGCCTCCATGAGGCCGTTGATCCCGTCGCCCGGCAGCCCGAACACGGTATCAACTCCCCACTCGATCAGGCGCTCGACCATCGCATCGGCAACTGTACGGGGCATGAGTTCAACTCCTTCGAAGCACCAGCGGGCGGGACCGGTGCCGCGCCGCCCTCCGGCTGAGTACCGCTCGCCGCTGATTTCGCATACGCGCTGCCAAGGGGGCCGCGCGGGACCGTGCCGGGCGGGTGATATAATCCGGGGCGATGTACTGCTCCACCCTCTCGCTCACGAACTTCCGGAACTACCGCCGCCTCGACGTCACCCTCCCGAACGGACCCATCCTCGTGCTCGGAGGGAACGCGAGCGGGAAGACCTCGCTGCTCGAGGCGATCTACTTCCTCGCGACGACGAGGTCGCACCGCGCGGGCTCGGACCGCGAGGTGGTGCACTGGCACGCGCAGCCGGAGTACGGCCTCCCTCCGTTCGCGCGCATCGCGGCGCACGTCCACAAGCGCGGCGGCCTCGACGTGGAGATCATAGTGATGAGGGACGGGGGAGAGGGGGTAACCACCACCCGCAAGCGCATCCGCGTGAACGACCGGCCGCGCCGCGCGATAGACCTGATTGGTCAGGTCAACGCGGTGATGTTCGGCCCCCAGGACCTCGACCTGATCGTGGGGCCACCGACCCTCCGCAGGCGCTACCTCGACATCACGATCTCGCAGATAGACCCGCACTACGTCCGCACATTGCAGATGTATCAGCGGGTGGTGCTGCAGCGCAACAGCCTGCTGAAGAGCGCCTCCGACCGCGGCCTGCGGCCGAGCGGCGCCGCCGACCAGCTGCTGTACTGGGATGAGGAGCTGGTCAGGCACGGAGCCTATCTGCTCGCACGGAGGCTGGAGGCCCTCGCGCAGCTCAACACGATCGCGGACGCCCTGCACCGCAGGCTGGCGGGCACGGGCGAGCCGCTCGAGCTGCGCTACCGCTCCACGGTGAACGACGGGGACCTCCTGCCGTCCGAGGCTCCGGGGGAGGAGGCGCTCGCGGAGGCGTTCGGCAGGAGGCTGGAGCAGCGCAGGTCCGACGAGCTGCGCCGGGGCATGACCCTCTCGGGGCCCCACCGCGACGACGTGCTCTTCCTGGTGGGGGGCGTGGACATGGCGCCGTACGGCTCCCGCGGGCAGCAGCGCTCGGTGATCCTCGCGCTCAAGCTCGCGGAGGTGGACCTGATGCTGGACGCGACCGGGGAGATGCCGATCCTGCTCCTGGATGACGTCGTCTCGGAGCTGGACCCGGAGCGCAGGCGCTACCTGCTCGAGGCGGTGCTGGAGCGCAGGCAGCAGGTGCTCGTCACCGCGACCGACCTCGTGCCCGTCGGAAGGGAGTTCCTGTCGCGCGCGTCGCTCCTAGAGACGAGCAGCTGGAAGGACTGCGCCTAGAGCGGCTTTCGTCCGGCGAATCCCGACTCGGGGTCGTGCCAGTACATCACCCTGGGCTCGGACATCTGCCAGCATAGCAGGACCTCCCGCCCGTCGCGCACGCTCGGGAAGTCCACGAGCCCCGTGTCCAGGTCCTTGACCTCGCAGCCCATATTCGCGACCTGCTCGATGCTCTGCCGCACCTGAGCCACGGCCTCGCGCAGCCGCCTTCTCCGGAACTCCAGCTCCGGCTCGAGGTCGTGACCGTTGCCCCGTCGCTGCATCTCCAGCTCCTGTAGCGACGCCTGGGCGAGCTCGGCGCGACTCTTCTGCTCGATGAGGACGGTCAGTATCTCGCGCAGCTGGGGCAGGACCGCGTTCGCCTCGTCCACCGTCCAGACCCTCGGCATCGAAGCTCCCTCTCGTCTCCAATCTCCCGCGTAAACCCAACCAAGAAGCGTGCCAGAGCCCAGACGTTTGCAACCAAACCGGTGAGCGGATAGGCTGACCCATAGAATTGGGCATAAAGGATATACCTAGGAGGAACATCCACGTGAAGATCAAGCTGACCAGCATTTACGTGGACGACCAGGACAAAGCCCTGCGCTTCTACACCGAGGTGCTGGGCTTCGTCAAAAAGGCCGACGTTTCGCAGGGTCCATTTCGCTGGCTGACGGTCGCCTCGCCCGAGGAGCCTGATGGCACCGAGCTGCAGCTGGCGCTGAACGACAACCCGGCCGCCAAAACCTACCAACAGGCGATGTTCGAGCAGGGCCAGCCAGCGGCGATGTTCTACACGAACGAGGTGAGGGCCGATTACGAGCGCATTAAGGCTCGCGGCGCCAACTTCACGACGCCGCCAACCCAGGTGACGGGCTCGACCATTGCCGTGCTGGACGACGCCTGCGGCAATCTCATCCAGCTGACGGAGCTCGCCCGTTGGTAGGCCCGGGCCTCAGCGGCCCAGGACCATGGCGGGTATTGTGCCCATGGCAGCCGGCCTGGTAGTCGGTGACCGACTGGACAATCTCTTCCTTGGCGTTAATCCTGTCGTCGTGCTGATGCCGTTTATCCTTGTCGTCCTGATGCTACCTACCCTTTGTCATCCTGAGCCGAAGGCGAAGGATCTGGGAGGGGATCACGCTGAAGGTCTGAGGAGCGAGGGGAAAGGGTGGGTGTCGCGAAGGACGTGGTAGGGATTCTTCGGCCCTTCGGGCCTCAGAATGACAGTGGGTGATGGGGCCACGGGATGATGGGCAGAGGTGGGGCTTAGGAGCGACACGTGGTAGAGGGAACCTCAGAGTGACACATAAGGGGCCGGCCTCAGGATGACCGGGAGGGGCCGGGACCCGGAATGAGGGATTGGGTGGCCGGCTTGCGGCGTATCCGCCCGACTGGAGGCGGGAGGTGCATATGGCTCAGGAGACCACGGTAAATCAGCAGACTCCACCGAGGAACGGGCGCGGCCGCGCGGCGCGCGACACGGACATCCGCGTGCAGCTGCTCTTCCCCACCCCCGAGATCGCGCAGAAGTACTACGTGCCGCTGGCCTACACCGCGGCGCGCACCTGCTACTCGGAGAAGCTGCCCCAGGACATCTGGCGCGACGTGCAAGATGGGAAGGTGCCCGAGGAGAAGATGCACCGGCTCATCCGACAGATCGTGGAGAGCGGGCACGGCACGGTGATCGAGCACATCGTGTTCACCTTCGCCATCTCGGGGGTGTCGCGGTCGCTCACCCATCAGCTCGTGCGCCACAGAATGGGCGTGAGCTTCGACCAGCAGTCGCAGCGGTACGTGAAGTACAAGCACCCTGACTACACGGTGCCCGCGTCCATCGAGGGGGACGACGAGGTCCGCGAGCGGTTCGCCGAGGCGGTGGAGGGGAACGTTGCGCTGTACAAGGAGCTGCTGGACCACGACGTGCCGGCGGAGGACGCGCGCTTCCTCTTCCCGAACGGGATGCAGACGAACCTGATCATGACGGTGAACCTGCGCGAGCTGATCCACATGTGCGGGCTCAGGCTGTGCACGATGGCGCAGTGGGAGATACGCAAGCTGTTCGCGCTGATCAAGGCGGAGGTCAGGCGCGCCTCGCCGTTCCTCTCGCAGTTCCTCGTGATCAAATGCGTGTCGCTGGGCTACTGCGACGAGTCGCGCAACCGGGACGGCCACTGCAAGGTCCGGCCCCACAAGGACGTCGTGTTCGCCGTGTTCGAGGAGCATCGGCGGGCACTGAGCGCGGGGCGTCCGAAGGGCCCGGGCTCCGGCCCCGCGGATCCGGAGGCGTCGCCAGGCTGACATCCTGTTTGCCCGCACGCAAGGTCGTGACCGTGACCCACCGGTAGCATCGGACGACGATTCGTCAGGTAGACTGGGGTGGGTCTGCGGACCGGGGGAGGCAGCCCCAGGAGGGAGGTCACAATGGAAACCACGTGGAGCACCGCCCTGTGGCGGCAGTTCGGCGCGGCCATCGACATGCTCGAGAACGCCCTGGTGGCCTGCCCCACCTCGCTCTGGACGCAGCGCCTCTGGCCCAACCCTCCGCCACCAGGCTTCCCGCCGCAGTTCGCGGAATTCTGGTACGTCTCCTTTCATACGCTCGTCTGGCTCGACCTGTATCTCTCGGGCGCCCCGGAGGAGGAGTTCGCTCCCCCTGCTCCGTTTGCCCAAGGGGAGCTGGACTCCGTGGAGGCGATGCCCGAGCGGCCCTATACGAAGGAGGAGCTGTGCGTATATCTCGCCTCCACGCGCCGGAAGTGCCGCGCGACGCTGGTAGCGCTGACGGACGAGCAGGCGAGCCGGCCCGTCGAGTATCCCTGGTCGGAGGGGCGGCCGATCAGCTCTCTGGAGCTGCAGCTCTACAACATGCGCCACGTCCAGGAACACGCGGCCCAGCTGAGCCTCTTTCTCGGGCAGCACGGCATCGGGGGCGCGGACCTCGACTGGGGCGTGCGAGCGAAGGGTGACCCCGGCAGTAGCTGAGCGCGTGCGGGGGCGGGCCATCGGGTCGCCTGTGCACGCGCAAAGGAGATGGGTAAATGGCTGAAGACGACTTCACACTCACGACTTTCTATACCTCGTGGCAGGCGTACCAGGATCGCCTCCAGGCGGCGGTGGCGCCGCTCACCGCCGAGCAGCTCGCACTGCGCGCTGCGCCGGGCCTGCGCTCCATCGGCGAGAACGTCGCGCACATCATCGGCTGCCGTGTCGGCTGGTTCACCGAAACCCTGGGGGAGGACGCCAGCGCGGACGTGGCCGAGGTGCGCTGGGATGAGCCGGGCGGGCCCGCCCTGTCGGCCGCCGAGCTGGTGCGGGGCCTCGACCTCTCCTGGCAGTTGATGGCCGATTGCCTGGCCCGCTGGAGTCCTGCGGACATGCAACAGACCTTCCCCGACGACTGGGATGGCGAGCAGGTGCAGCTGTCGCGCGCCTGGATCGTGTGGCACGTGCTCGAGCACGACCTGCACCACGGCGGCGAGGTCTCGCTCACCCTCGGCATGTACGGGCTCGGGGCGGACTTCACGAGCTGAGGGGGCGCACGCTCTCGGATCGTAGGGGGACGGGGCTTTCGGGCCCGTCGGGCGGGTTTGACACCGACCGCGAACGGCGCTAAAATTGCTTGTCGCATTAGAAAATATGTTCTACCAAGCGGTAGATCGAGGTGTTCGATGAGCGAGCGAAGCAAGGCCCTTGAGAGTGCGATCTCCCAGATCGAGCGCGCGTTCGGCACCGGCTCGATCATGCGCATGGGCGCTGGCGGGCCGGACCTGCACGTCGAGGCCATCCCCACCGGCTCGATCGCGCTGGACCTCGCGCTGGGGATCGGCGGCGTGCCGAAGGGCCGGATAGTCGAGATCTACGGCGCCGAGTCCTCGGGCAAGACCACCCTCGCGCAGCACATAATCGCCGAGGCCCAGAAGCTGGGCGGGGTCGCGGCCTACATAGACGCCGAGCACGCGTTCGATCCGGTCTACGCCCAGCGATGCGGCGTGAACCTCGAGGACCTGCTCGTCAGCCAGCCCGACACGGGCGAGCAGGCGCTCGAGATCGCCGAGATGCTGGTGCGCAGCGGCGGGGTGGACGTGGTGGTGATAGACTCCGTCGCGGCGCTCGTGCCCCGGGCCGAGATCGAGGGCGAGATGGGTGACAGCCACGTCGGCCTCCAGGCGCGCCTCATGAGCCAGGCGCTGCGCAAGCTCGCCGGTGCCGTGAGCAAGAGCAGCACCTGCCTGATCTTCATCAACCAGCTCCGAATGAAGATCGGCGTCATGTTCGGCAGCCCCGAGACGACCAGCGGCGGCCGGGCCCTGCCCTTCTACGCCTCCGTGCGAATGGACCTGCGTCGGGTCGAGACGATCAAGCAGGGACAGGACAGCCTCGGCAACCGGGTGCGGGTGAAGGTCATCAAGAACAAGGTCGCGCCGCCGTTCCGGACCGCCGAGTTCGATATAATGTTCAACGAGGGGATCTCGAAGGAAGGCAACCTGATAGACGTAGGGCTCGAGATGGGCATCCTGCGCAAGAGCGGCGCGTTCATATATCTGGAGGACGAGCGGCTCGGTCAGGGGCGCGAGAACGCGAAGGACTACCTGAAGCAGAACCCCGACGTGGCGAAGGAGATCGAGGCCCGGATCAAGTCGGCGGGCAGCCCGGGCATCGAGGAAGTGATCGGTGGAGACGGCACCCCACAGGAGATCTAGCTCCGATAGCCGGCTTCCGCGGGAGCGGGGCTCCGAGAGTTCCGGAAGTGAGACCTTCCGGCCGGGGCCCCGCCCCTCTTTTAGCGAAGCCACGGTCTCAGGCGTCGAGCCCCAGCAGCGGAACCCGAGCCGTGTGAACGTGTACGTCGATGGCAGGTTCGCCTTCAGCCTCGACGCCCTGCTCGCGCACGAGCTCGGCCTGCGCGAGGGGGCGAGGATCGAGCAGGAAGCGCTCGACGATGCCATGCATCGCGACGAGGTGGGCAAGGCTTTCGACGCCTGCGCCCGCCTCTTGAGCTACAGGCCGCGATCCGAGGCCGAGCTCAGGCAGCGGCTCGCGCGGAAGGGCTTCCCGGACGAGATCTGCAACGAGGCCATCGAGCGCCTCAAGCGACTCGGCTACGTGGACGACGCCGAGTTCGCCCGGTTCTGGATCCAGAACCGCGAGCAGTTCAAGCCGATGGGGGCGCGGAGGGTACGCGCCGAGCTCTTCCAGAAGGGGCTCGACCGCGATACGGTGAAGCAGGCGATCGAGGAGCAGATGCCGGATGACGAGCACGAGGCCGCGATGCGGGTGGCCCGCTCACGCCTCCGCTCCTACTCGAGGCTCGACGACTACGCCACCTTCAGGCGCAGGCTCGGCGGCTCCCTCGCCAGGCAGGGCTTCGACTACGAGACGACCGCACGGGTCGTGAGAGATCTGTGGAAGGAGCTGCACGAGGGTGCCGAGGATCCGGAGGATTCGGAGTAGTCCAACGGGGACAGGTTTCTGTTACTTTTGTCTAGTAGCCGACAGCGAGGTACAGGAAGTATCTACGGACGCAGAGGTGAGCTGATTTGGATCTGACCTGGTACGGGCACTCGTGCTTCAGGGTGCGCACGAAGGACGCCGTGGTGATCACGGACCCCTTCAACAAGATCAAGGGGCTGGACCTGGGGCGGCCGAAGGCGAGGATCGTTACCGTGAGCCACGACCACCCGGGCCACAACAACGTCGCGGCGGTCAGGGGCGACCCCGAGCTCACGGTGGTCGACGGTCCGGGCGAGTACGAGATCAGCGGGGTGTTCATCACGGGCATCCGCACCTACCACGACTCCGAACGGGGCAGGCGCCTGGGCAGGAACACGATCTACCTCATAGAGAGCGAGGGGATAGTGCTCGCCCACCTCGGCGACCTGGGGCACGGCCTGTCCTCCGACCAGACCGAGCTGTTCAGCAGCGTGGACGTGCTCCTGGTGCCCGTGGGCGGTGGGAACTCGCTCAACTACGATCAGGCCGCCGAGGTGGTCACTCAGCTCGAGCCCTCGATCGTGGTCCCCATGCACTACCGCACCGCGCAGGGCCAGGACGGGCTCGAGAGCGTCGAGCGGTTCTGCAAGCAGATGGGGCTCGGTGAGTGGGCGCCGGAGGAGCGCCTCACGGTCAGGAAGTCCGACCTGGGGGAGAACACACAGGTGAAGGTGCTGATGCCGAGGTCATCTTAGGAGCCGGGAGGGGAGAAAGAGCGTTCATGCCCAAGTTCATCTTCGTCACAGGTGGTGTGGCCAGCTCGGTAGGAAAGGGCATCACGGTCGCTGCGATCGGTCGCATCCTCAAGAGCCGCGGGCTGTCGGTGTCCGCCCTCAAGCTCGACCCGTACATCAACGTCGACGCGGGCACGATGTCCCCGTTCCAGCACGGCGAGGTGTTCGTGACCGACGACGGGGCCGAGACCGACCTCGACCTGGGGCACTACGAGCGGTTCATAGACGTCAGCCTCTCGCGGGCGAGCAACGTCACCACCGGCCAGATCTACCGCGACGTGCTGATGGCGGAGCGGCGCGGGGACTTCCTCGGCGGCACGATCCAGGTGATCCCCCACGTCACGAACAACATCAAGAGCCGTATCTGGGCCGTCGCGGACGCCAGCGGGGCCGACGTGGTCATCGTGGAGGTCGGAGGCACGGTGGGTGACATCGAGGGCCTGCCGTTCCTCGAGGCGATCAGGCAGATGCGGCGAGAGGCGGGGAAGGACAATGTGTTCTACGTGCACCTGACCCTCCTGCCCCACATCGGCGCGACTGGAGAGCTGAAGACCAAGCCCACGCAGCACAGCGTGAACGAGCTCAGGCGCATAGGGATCAACGCCGACGCGATCATCTGCCGCTCCGACTATCCGGTGAGCGAGGAGATATGCCAGAAGATCGCCCTGTTCGGGGACGTGAACCTCGAGGCGGTGATCCCGCTCGAGACCGCGCAGACGATCTACGACGTGCCCCGCATGCTCGACGAGGCCGGGCTGGGCGACTACCTGGTCGAGCACCTGGGCCTGCCGCGGTGCGAGCCCGATCTGGGCGACTGGCAGGTGCTGGTCGAGCGCATCCGGGAGCCGAAGCGCTCGATAACCATCGCGCTCGTGGGCAAGTACACCGGGCTGCGGGACGCCTACCTGAGCGTGGCGGAGGCCCTGGGTCACGCCGGGCTGTACAACGACGTCCACGTCGAGATCGACTGGATAGACGCGGAGACGCTCGAGGCGGCGGACGTCGAGGAGAGGCTGAGGCACGCCAACGGCATAGTCGTGCCGGGGGGGTTCGGCGAGCGGGGAGTGGCCGGCAAGATCGCCGCGGCCAGGTACGCCCGGGAGCAGGAGGTCCCGTACCTCGGCCTGTGCTACGGGATGCACATGATGGCGATCGAGTTCGCGCGCCACGTCTGCGGCCTCGACGGCGCGAACACCACGGAGATAGACCCCGATACCCCCCATCCGATCATTGACCTCATGGCGAGCCAGCGGGACGTCGCGGACATGGGAGGCACGATGAGGCTCGGCGCGTACCCCTGCCGGCTTGTGCCGGGCACGAGGGCGGCGGAGGTGTACGGCGAGCGGCTGATACAGGAGCGGCACCGGCACCGGTTCGAGTTCAACAACGACTACCGCGAGCTGATGGAGTCGAGGGGGATGCGGATCGCCGGGCTGTCGCCCGACGGGCGGCTCGTGGAGATCCTCGAGCTCTCGGGCCACCCCTGGTTCGTGGGCTGCCAGTTCCACCCAGAGTTCAAGAGCCGGCCCACCCGGCCGCACCCGCTGTTCGTCGGGTTCACGGCCGCCGCGAGGCGGGTGAAGCTGGAGGGCGAGCAGCACGAGCTCCCGCTCGAGGAGGAGAGCCTCTCCGGAAGGCTCCAGCCCTCGGGAGCGGCCCTCGGCTGAGCCCCCGTCCAGGCCGCCCAAAGTTTGTGATTTTTTTCACAAACTGTTATACTGCTTCGACAGGCTCTGCGGGTGATCTGTTATAATCCCGGAAAGTTGGAGAGCCTTCTTGGACAACGACGACCGTTCGGGGCTCCGGGCTCTGGGCCTGGTGACGCAGGTGGGGTGCTCGATCGCCATCGAGCTCATCGGCTCGGTGGTGGGAGGCATCCTGCTCGATCGGGCGATCGGCACATCTCCCCTGTTTCTGATCGTGGGGATCTTCGTAGGCTTCGTGCTGTCGGGGTACAGCCTGTACAAGCTGATACCCACCAGCCCGAGGCGCAGCGCTCCCAGGACTGATCGCGATACCGAAGAGACCGGTGGAAAGGAACAGTCGTAAGTGGTGGTTGGGCTGAGTCAACTGGCGTCCGTGGCCGCGCAGGGCAACGAGGGCGGCGGCCCGCTCAGCGGGCTGCACGTGCCGAACCTCACGGCGGAGCCCATCTTCAAGCTCGGGCCGATCTACATCACGAACACGATGGCGCTCGCCGTAGTCGTCATGGCGATCCTCGTGATCATCGGCTACCTGCTGGGGCGCAACGCGAAGATCATCCCGAACCGCAAGCAGAGCCTCATCGAGTGGATACTCGAGGCGATGCTGGGCATCGTGGAGCAGTCCGCCGGGACGAACGTCGGCCGCAAGATCTTCCCGCTGATCGCGACGATCTTCATCTACATAATCTTCGCGAGCTGGACGGAGATCATCCCCGGAGTCGACACGATACACGTCACGTCCCCGGTCTCCCACGAGCAAGTGTCCCTGCTCCGCGCCCCCACCTCCGACATCAACATGACGCTCGCGATGGCGGCGCTGACCCTCGTCATCGTGCAGATCGCGGGAATCGCGGCGCACGGGCTCTGGGGCCACTTCAAGCAGTTCCTCAACCCGTTCCACATCATAGACGAGTTCGCCAGGATCATCTCGCTCACCGTCCGTCTCTTCGCGAACATCTTCGGCGGGGAGGTGCTGCTCGCGGTGATATTCGCCTTCTCGAGCTTGTTCGCGCTGGCGATCCTGCCGGTGGTCGTGCCGATCATCTTCATGATCTGGGAGCTGTTCGTGGGGCTGCTGCAGGCGCTGGTGTTCGCGCTGCTCGGTCTCGCGTACATCACGCTCGCGGTGACGGGCCACGGTGCCGGAGAACAGGAAGAGGAGGAGAGGCGTCCGGCGACTGCCTAGAGAGATGGTGCCTGCTGCGAGGACGGCCTCGCGCACGGAGAGCGATTCGGCAACACGCAGGTAGGAGGGGAGAACCGAGTTGGACCTTAGTCAACTTCCGGAGGTCGCGGGCAACATCGTAGCTACCGCGCAGCACTCGCCCGCGCTGCAGGCAAGCGCGGAGCAGGTCAGGGCGTTCAAGTTCCTCGGGGCCGGCGTCGCCATCGGCGGAGGAGCGATAGGGCCCGGCATCGGCATCGGCCTTGCGACGCACGGCGCGCTCGGGGCGATCGGGCGGAACCCGGAGATCCTCTCCGACGCCCGGAACCTGATGATCCTGGGCGCGGCGCTCGCCGAGGCGGTGGCCATCTACGCGCTGCTGATCGCCTTCCTGCTCCTGTTCGTCGTAAGCTGAGGATCGGTGGGGAGGTCGGCACCCCGGCCTCCCCTCTTAGGAGGGCGGAGATGGGTCAACTGTTGAGCGGACTCGGGATCAACTGGACGGGGTTCCTGTGGCAGCTCTTCGCGTTCCTCGCCCTGATCCTCCTGCTCTGGTGGTACCTGTACAAGCCGATCCTGCGCGTGCTGGACGCGCGCGCCGAGCGTATCAGGCACAGCATGGAGACCGCCGAGCGGGTGCAGCGGGAGATGGCCGAGATGGAGCAGCGCTCGCGACAGATGCTCGAGGACGCGCGTAAGCAGGCGCAGCAGGTGCTGTCGCAGGCGCATCAGGCCGCCGGACGCATCCAGGAGAGCGCGCAGGAGGAGGCCCGGGCCCAGGCCGACAGGATAGTCGCCTCGGCTCAGGAGGAGATAGACAAGGCGAAGACCCGGGCGATGGAGGAGCTCAGGCACCAGGTCGCGGACCTCGCGATCACCGCGGCCAGCCGCGTCGTGCGGAAGGAGCTCGACCCCCAGACGCACTACCAGCTGATCAACGAGGTGCTCGCCGAGACGCCGGGCCCGTCGCGCGACGGAGGACAGCCAGTTGCCTGACGGAGGCCACACTGCCCGCCGCTACGCCGAGGCGGTGTTCGAGCTCGCCCGGGAGACCGACTCCCTGCAGAGATGGCAGGACGAGTTCGGGCTCCTGGCGGAGGTGTACGACGATCCCCGCGTCGCCTTCTTCTTCCAGAGCCCCCGGCGCTCCGTGACCGCGAAGTGGGAGACGGCGAGGCGCATGTTCGAGGGGCGGATCGGCCAGGACGTGCTCAACTTCTTCCTGCTGCTGATCGACCGCGACCGCACCGAGCTGATCCCCCGGGTGCGCGAGCGCTTCGACGCGCTCGTGCGCGAGGCGAGCGGCGTCCAGACCGCCGAGGTCACCACCGCGATCGAGCTGAACGAGGAGGAGCAGCGCCGCATCGCCGAGGAGCTGGGCCGCATCACCGGCAAGAGAATAGAGCTACAGACGAGAGTGGACCCGGCTATAATCGGGGGTATGGTCGCGAGGATAGGGGACAAGCTGATCGACGGGAGTGTGGCGACCTCGCTCCGTCAGCTTCGACAGAGGCTGACCTAGGAGGGCGCACGCCTCCCCTTGCAGGAGACGGATATGGCGATTAGGACAGACGAGATCACCTCGATCATCAAGAGCCAGATACAGACCTTCCAGCAGCCCGTGAGCACGGTCGACGTCGGCACCGTCGTGGAGGTCGGCGACGGCATCGCGCGGATCTACGGCCTGAGCGGGGTCAGGGCGTCCGAGTTGGTGCAGTTCGAGAACGAGGTGTACGGCATCGCCCTCAACCTCGAGGAGGACAACGTCGGCGTGATCATCATGGGGGACTACACCGGCATCGAGGAGGGGCAGCAGGTGCGCGCCACGGGGCGCATCATAGACGTGCCGGTGGGCGACGCGCTCATCGGCCGCGTCGTGAACGCGCTGGGCGAGCCGCTCGACGAGAAGGGGCCGATCCGCACCGACAAGCGCAGAGTCATCGAGCGGGTGGCCCCGGGCGTGATCACCCGACAGAGCGTGGACACCCCCGTCCAGACGGGCATCAAGGCGATAGACTCGATGATCCCGATCGGCCGCGGCCAGCGGGAGCTCATCATCGGCGACCGGCAGACGGGCAAGACCGCGATCGTGATAGACACGATCATCAACCAGCGGGGCCAGGACCTGATCTGCATCTACGTCGCGATCGGCCAGAAGACCTCGAAGATCGCCCAGATCGTCGCGACCCTCGAGCAGTACGGCGCAATGGACTACACTATCGTCGTGGCCGCCTCGGCGGACGAGCCCGCGGCGCTCCAGTACATCGCCCCCTACGCGGGCTGCGCGATGGGCGAGGAGTTCATGGAGCAGGGACGCGAGGCGCTGATCGTGTACGACGACCTCTCGAAGCACGCCGCGGCGTACCGGGAGGTGAGCCTGCTGCTGAGGAGGCCCGCGGGCCGGGAGGCTTTCCCTGGCGACGTGTTCTACCTGCACTCGAGGCTGCTGGAGCGCGCCGCGAAGCTCAACGCCGACTACGGTGGCGGCAGCCTCACCGCGCTGCCGATCATCGAGACGCAGGCGAACGACGTGTCGGCCTACATCCCGACGAACGTCATCTCGATCACCGACGGGCAGATATACCTGGAGAGCGACCTGTTCTACGCGGGCGTCCGCCCCGCGATCAACGTCGGGCTGTCGGTGTCACGCGTGGGCGGCGACGCCCAGATCAGGGCGATGAAGCAGGTGGCGGGCCGCCTCCGGCTCGAGCTGTCGCAGTACCGCGAGCTCGCGGCCTTCTCGCAGTTTGCCTCGGACCTCGACCGCGCCACCCGCGCGACCCTCGAGCGGGGCCAGCGAGTCACGGAGATCCTGAAGCAGCCGCAGTACTCGCCGGTGCCCGTCGAGGAGCAGGTCATCGTCATCTACGCCGCGACGAACGGCTACCTCGACGACATCCCGGTCGAGAGCGTGCGCGACTTCGAGATGAAGCTCCGGGACTACATGCACTCGGTGCATCCGGAGGTGGCCCGGCGCATCGCCGAGGAGAAGGCGCTCAGCGACGAGCTGATCCAGCAGCTGAGGGGCGCGCTGGACGAGTTCAAGCAGGGCTACGTGCCCGAGGAGGCTCCGGCGGCGTAGGCGGGCCGCCAGCGGTTCGAAGGTGTGATCGGGGCGCCCTTGGGGGGTGCCCCTCGAAGCAAGGACAGTTATGCCCAGCACGCGAGAGATACGCAGGCGCATACGCAGCGTCAAGAACACGGCGCAGATCACACGAGCGATGGAGATGGTGGCCGCCTCGCGGATGCGCCGGGCGCAGCAGGCGGTCGAAGCATCGCGCCCGTTCGCCGAGCACATCCGGCAGATGCTGAGCGACCTCGGGCGCGTTGCCCTCAAGGGCGGCGGCCCGCGGCACCCGCTGCTCGAGGACCGCGAGGTCCACAACGTTGCCATCGTCCTGATCACCTCGGATCGGGGCCTTGCGGGCGCCTTCAACTCGAACGTGATCCGCACGACGGTCAGCTTCATGCGCAGCGAGGTGAGCGCGCCAACGAAGATCATCGCCGTCGGCCGCAGGGGGCGCGACTACATGCGCCGCTTCGGGCACGAGATCGTGGGCGAGCTCATCAACATAGGCGACCTGCCCCGAGAGGACGCGATCCTCCCCGCGGGGAGGCAGGTCGTGGAGATGTTCACGAAGGGTGAGGCGGACCAGGTGTACCTCGCGTACAACGAGTACGTCAGCACCCTGACGAACAGGCCCCGCCTGGTGCGTCTGATCCCGGTCGAGCCGCCGGAGGACACAGGCGCGGACGAGGGCAAGCGCCCGTTCGACTACATATACGAGCCGAGCGCGGAGGAGCTCCTGAACGCGCTCCTCCCCAGGTACATCGAGGTCCAGCTCTACCAGGCGCTGCTGGAGAGCAAGGCGAGCGAGCACTCGTCCCGGATGGTGACGATGCGCAACGCGACGGACAACGCGAACGAGCTGGCGGACGACCTCAACCTGGCGTACAACAAGCTGCGCCAGGCGACGATCACGAAGGAGATCATAGAGATAGCGAGCGGCGCCGAGGCGCTGCGCCAGGCGCGATAGAGCTGGAGGCAGGAACATGGCCGTAGAGGTATCAGCGAAGAAGGGCAGGGTCATGCAGGTCATGGGCCCCGTCGTGGACGTCGAGTTTCCCGACGGCAACCTGCCCGAGATCATGAACGCGCTCACGATCGGGCGCGAGGACGGCGAGGTCATCACCGTCGAGGTCCAGTCGCACATGGGCAACGACTGGGTACGGACGATCTCGATGGAGAGCACGGACGGGCTCTCGCGCGGCCTGGAGGTCACCGACACCGGCAAGCCGATCGCGGTGCCGGTCGGCCCCGCCACGCTCGGCCGCATCTTCAACGTGCTCGGGGAGCCGGTGGACAACAAGGGACCCGTCGAGGGCGAGGACACCTGGCCGATCCACCGCGACGCGCCCGACTTCGAGGAGCAGTCCACCGAGGTCGAGATGTTCGAGACGGGCCTGAAGGTGATCGACCTGATCGCGCCGTTCACCCGCGGCGGCAAGACGGGGCTGTTCGGGGGCGCGGGCGTCGGCAAGACCGTGCTGCTCCAGGAGTTCATCAACAACGTCGCGAAGGAGCACAGCGGCGTGTCCATGTTCGCGGGCGTCGGCGAGCGCACGCGCGAGGGCAACGACCTGTACCACGAGATGCAGGAGGCGGGCGTGCTGGGCTCCGTCGCGCTCGTGTTCGGGCAGATGAACGAGCCGCCGGGGGCGCGCCTGAGGGTCGGCCTCACCGCGCTGACGATGGCGGAGTACTTCCGCGACGTCGAGCACAGGGACGTGCTCATCTTCATGGACAACATCTTCCGCTTCGAGCAGGCGGGCTCGGAGGTGTCGGCGCTGCTCGGCCGGATGCCCTCCGCGGTGGGGTACCAGCCGACGCTGCAGACGGAGATGGGTCAGCTCCAGGAGCGCATCACCTCCACGAAGCACGGCTCCATCACCGCGGTACAGGCGGTGTACGTGCCGGCGGATGACTACACCGACCCGGCCGTCGCCACGGTGTTCGCCCACCTGGACTCGACGATCGCGCTCGAGCGCTCGATCTTCGAGAAGGCGATCTTCCCGGCAGTGGACCCGCTCGGCTCGACGAGCACCATCCTCGACCCGAAGGTCGTGGGGCAGGAGCACTACGACGTGGCCCGCGGCGTGCAGCGCGTGCTGCAGCGGTACAAGGACCTGCAGGACATCATCGCGATCCTCGGGGTGGAGGAGCTGTCGGAGGACGACAAGCTGACCGTCGCCCGCGCCCGCAAGATCGAGCGGTTCCTGTCGCAGCCGATGCACGTGGCCGAGCGGTTCACCGGTCAGCCGGGGGTGTACGTGCCCGTGAGCGAGACGGTGCGCGGGTTCAGGGAGATCCTCGAGGGCAAGCACGACCAGCTCCCCGAGCAGGCGTTCTACATGGTCGGCACGATAGACGACGCGGTCGAGAAGGCGAAGGGCCTTCAGGGCTAGGCCCTGCAGGGGCCGGGGGCAGGAGGACGGATGCCGCTACAACTCGACGTCGTGACCGCGGAGCGGGTCGTGTACAGCGACGAGGTGGACATGGTAGTCGCGCCCGGCGCCGCGGGCGTGCTGGGCATACTGCCCCGCCACACGCCGCTGATGAGCGTGCTCGACATAGGCGAGCTGCGGGTGAAGAAGGGCGGGAGCGAGGAGGTGTTCGCGCTCGGCGGGGGCTTCCTCGAGGTGCTGAACAACCGCGTGACGGTGCTCGCGGACAGCGCCGAGCGGGCGGACGAGATAGACATCGCGCGCGCGGAGGAGGCGGTACAGCACGCCGAGCGCGCCCTGCAGGAGGAGCCCCGGCCGGGTGCGCCGCCGAGCGAGGCGATGGACCGCGCGCTCCGCAGGGCGCAGGTGCGCCTCAAGGTCGCGCGGGAGCACGGCCGGGCACGGGAGTAGACCCGACGGGGGACGGTTGCCCATGAGCGTAGCCAGGCAGGAGCAGAGGAAGCTCACGGTCGAGGACCTGTGGGAGATGCCGGAGGTTCCCGGCAAGCAGCTGGAGCTGGTGTACGGGGAGCTGGTAGAGGTGCCGGGAGCAGGTGCGTTACACGGGCTGATCGCGTTTCTGGTCTGTAAGCTGCTCGACGCGTACGTGAGTGAGCACGACCTGGGCCTGGTATCTGCCGATAACACCGGGTACGTGCTGTCCCGCGACCCCGACGTAGTGCGCATCCCGGACGTGTCCTTCGTGTCGTGGGAGCGCGTGCCCGAGGAGGGGGTGCCCGAGGGTTACTGGCCCATGGCTCCGGACCTGGCGGTCGAGATAGTCTCGCCGAACGACAGGGCGGACGACGTCAGGGAGAAGGTCTGGGAGTACCTCGAGGCGGGCACTAGGCAGGTGTGGGTGCTGTGGCCGCGCCAGCGCGCGGCGAGCGTGTACCGCAAGGGGGCTCCGACCCTCGAGCTCGGGGCCGAGGACTCCCTGGAGGGCGGCGAGGTGCTCCCCGGCTTCCGAGTCCGCGTGTCGGACCTCTTCGAGGTCCGCCGCAAGCGATAGCCCGCGTAACGCAGCGCTCGGCGAGCGCGATATATACTCTGGAGGCCGATGGAGAACCGCCCGCGGGTATGCTAAAGTGGCTGAGGCCAGGACAAGGCCGGGCATCGGCCAGCTATCATGCCCTGCGCCGAAGTGGTGCGCACACCCTCGCAACCTCTCAGCGTCCGCGCCGGCTCGGGGCATTTCCAGGAGGAGAGAGCCCTGAAGATCACGTTCGTAGGTCACGCCGGACTCTACATAGAGACCAGGCACGGAAGCGTCCTGACCGATCCGTGGTTCAACCCGGCGTACTTCGCCTCGTGGTTCCCGTTCCCGAGCAACGAGGACCTCGACCTCGGCCTGATCGCCAGCCCGAAGTACCTGTACCTCTCGCACCTGCACCACGACCACTACGACCCCGAGTTCCTGCGGGAGCACGTGTCGAAGGACGCGATCGTCATCCTGCCCGACTACCCGCTGGACCTGCTCGAGCGCGAGCTGCGCTCGCTCGGCTTCACCCGGTTCATCCAGACGAAGAACGCGCAGGTCCTCGAGCACGAAGGGCTGAGGTTCATGGTCATGGCTCAGGTATCTCCGGCGGACGGCCCTCTCGGCGACTCGAGCCTGATGGTGGACGACGGCGAGACCCGTATCCTGGACCAGAACGACTCGCGGCCGGTCGACCTGGAGACCCTCGCCGGCTTCGGACCGTTCGACGCGCATTTCCTGCAGTTCTCGGGCGCGATCTGGTACCCGATGGTGTACCGCTTTCCCGAGAAGATGAAGCAGGTGCTCGCGCGCAAGAAGCGCGAGAACCAGATGGCGCGCGCGCTGAGGTACGTGCAGGCGGTCAGGGCCGCCCACGTCGTCCCGTCGGCCGGACCGCCGTGCTTCCTGGACGAGGAGCTGTTCCACCTCAACGACTTCGACCGGGACCCGCTGAACATCTTCCCCGACCAGACGGTGTTCATCGAGTACATGCGGGAGCACGGGCTGGACAACGGCCGCCTCATGGTTCCCGGCACGGTGGCGCACGTCGAGAGGGACCGGTTCGACCTCGATCATCCGATGCCCGAGGAGGACGTGCGGCGGATATTCACGCACAAGCGCGAGTACCTCGAGGAGTACAGGGCGCGGAAGCAGGGGCTGATCGAGGAGATCAAGGCTTCGTGGCCGCGCGGGCAGGTGGACATCGTCTCCGAGCTGCGCGACTGGCTCGAGCCGCTGATCGAGGAGGCGGACCTGACCGCGGTCGGGATCAACGGCCGGGTCCTGATAGACTGCGGGGAGCAGTCGGTGATCCTCGACTTCCAGCAGCGGAAGGTGTACCCCTGGCGCGGAGAGGAGTGGGAGTACCTGCTGAAGGTGAACCCCGCGCTGATCGAGTACTGCATAATCCACCACGTCGAGGACTGGGTGAACGAGCTGTTCCTGTCGTGCCGGTTCGAGGCGGAGCGCAAGGGTGCGTACAACGAGTACGTGTACAGCTTCTTCAAGTGCCTCTCCGAGGAGCGCATCCAGTACGCCGAGGGCTGGTACTCCGAGCAGACCCAGGACCAGCAGCTGTTCGAGTGCGACGGCTACCTGGTGCAGCGCCGGTGCCCGCACCTCAAGGCGGACCTCACCCGGTTCGGCTCCGTGAAGGACGGCGTCCTCACCTGCTCGCTCCACGGATGGCAGTTCGAGCTCGCGACCGGTCGCTGCCTGACCTCGGACGACCGGAAGCTGTACTCCGTGCCGGTAGGGGAGGAGAGCGAGCGCGACCGCGCTCGTGCCTCCTAGCGCCGGGCTGCGGAGGTGAGGTGAGCGGGGATGGAGTGCGCGGACCGGATCGCCGGGCTCATGGCCGAGATGACGCTCGAGCCGATCAAGCTGATGCGCGAGCGCACGGTGCTCACCTCCGTCACGGTGCGCGTCCTCTCCGAGGGGCACAGGTTCGACCTCGAGGTGCGCAAGCGGTGGCCCGACGGCGTGACGCGCCCGGCGGTGTACCTCTGGTCCCTTCGAGAGGTCGGGGAGGACGGGGCCGAGATGGCCGACGGCACCCGGCTCGACAGCGGCGAGACCGTGTACGGCGACCCGGAGGACGCGTACTGGGCCGCGGTCGAGTCCGTGATCTGCGCGGCGTAAGGAGGTGAGAGGAATCGCATGGAGCTGACGCGGGAGCAGGTGGAGCACGTCGCGATGCTCGCGCGGCTGGGGCTCTCGGAGGAGGAGATCGAGAGGCTGCGCACGCAGCTGTCCTCCATCCTCGCGCACGTGAACATGCTCTCCGAGCTCGACACAGAGGCGATCCCGCCCACGGCTCAGGTGATCGCGATGCAGGACGTAGTGGCACCGGACGAGCCGGTGGCGAGCTATCCGGTGGACGAGATGCTCGAGAACGCCCCGGAGCGCGAGGACAGCTACTTCAGGGTGAGGTCGGTGCTTGGATATGAGACCTGATAGCCGGTCCCTCCCGGACCTGTCCGTGCGCGAGCTGCGCACGCTGCTCGACCGCCGTGAGATCGGTGCGGTCGAGCTCGCTCGCGCTTACCTGGATCGGATCGGCGAGGTGGACGGGAGAGTCCGCGCGTACCTGACGGTGACCGCAGAGCTCGCGCTCGAGCAGGCCGAGGAGGCGGATCGCAGGCTCGCGTCCGGCGAGGCGGGAGCGCTCGAGGGTATTCCGATGGCGCTCAAGGATCTGATCTCGACGAGGGGGATCGAGACCACGTGCGGCTCGAGGATACTCCGAGGGTACGTGCCTCCCTATGACGCGACCGCCTACGCCAGGCTGCGCGAGGCGGGCGCGGTGCTGCTGGGCAAGCTCAACATGGACGAGTTCGCGATGGGCAGCAGCACCGAGAACTCCGCGTTCGCCGCCACCGCCAACCCTTGGGACCTCTCGACGGTGCCAGGAGGGAGCAGCGGCGGCTCCGCGGCGGCGGTGGCCGCGGGCGAGGCCGCGTTCACGCTTGGCTCGGACACGGGCGGCAGTGTGCGCCAGCCGGCAGCGCTCTGCGGCGTCGTCGGCCTGAAGCCCACCTACGGACGCGTTTCGCGCTACGGCCTAATAGCGTTCGCGAGCTCGCTCGACCAGATCGGCCCGCTCACCCGCACCGTCGAGGACTGTGCGCTCGTAATGAACGCGATCTCCGGTCTAGATCCTCACGACTCGACGAGCTCGCCCGTCGAGGTGCCGGACCTAACGACGGCGCTCAGGGACGATCTGCAGGGAGTGCGCGTGGGCGTGCCGGAGGAGTACTTCGGGGAGGGCCTCGAGCCTGGGGTCGAGAGGGCGGTGCGCGAGGCGATCGAGCGGCTGCGCGCGCTCGGCGCGGAGCTGGTGGAGGTCTCGCTGCCGAGCACGAAGTACGCGCTCGCGACCTACTACATCATCGCGCCCGCGGAGGCATCCTCGAACCTGGCCCGCTACGATGGCGTGCGGTACGGGTACAGGTCGCCGGACGGCGAGGACCTCGTCGAGAACTACCTGGCGACGCGCGAGCAGGGCTTCGGCCCCGAGGTGAAGCGCCGGATCATGCTCGGCACGTACGCGCTCTCCGCGGGCTACTACGAGGCGTACTACGTGAAGGCGCAGAAGGTGCGCACGATCGTGAAGTCCGAGTTCGACCGCGCGTTCGAGCGCTGCGACCTGATAGCGACGCCCACGAGCCCGACGGTGGCGTTCGAGCTCGGGTCGAGGCTGGACGACCCGCTCGCGATGTACCTGTCGGACACCTACACGATCCCCGCGAGCATGGCGGGCATCCCGGCGATCAGTGTGCCGTGCGGCTTCTCGGACGGCCTGCCGGTCGGCCTGCAGCTCATCGGCCGGGCTTTCGACGAGGCGACGATCCTCGGGGCCGCGCACGCCTACGAGCGCAGCACCGACTGGGCGCGGCGCCGGCCGGAGCTGGTCTCCGCCGGTTGATACCGTCACGCTCCACGCCTACACTGGAGGGCGCGGGATGGCGCCATCCCGCGCCCTTCGCGTGTCGGAGCCGTACTCTTAAGCCGAGAGTCTGGGGGTGTCGTGTGTTCAGCGCCGAGCTCTTCCGGGAGCGCAGGTCACAGCTGGCGAA
>CADDYR010000010.1 GCA_902810765.1 Chloroflexota bacterium | reverse complement strand
GGTCCGATCCCCGCACCTGAAGGTGAGGATGCCCTCGAGTACGTAGAACATCTCGTCCTCCGTAGGGTGGGTATGGTCCTCGGGCTCCTCGCCCTTCCTGGTGACGTACTCGATGAGGGCCGCGCCGAGGGCACCGGCTGCACCTGCGGCCAGTCCTAGCCCGCCACCCCTTCCGCCTGCGGGGCAGGAGTCTCCCGCCCGGCTCCTGCCCCAACTCCTTCCTCGAAAAGCCCACCTTCCCAGATCCTTACAGTACCACGGTCATCCAGCGATGGGTGCCTCCCGGATGCTCTCCCGACCTGCGTCTCCCGAGGACGTTAAGAGAACGTTGAGCCCCTTTGCGGGCGGCGTTCAGGACTTGTTAAGCTGCCACGCCCTACGATGTCCGTGTGATGGTTCGAACGACGACGATCGCTCATCGCGTGAGGGTGCTGGAGGTGCTCACGAGCAGAGTAACGGTGCAGGAGCAGGGATCGGCCGACTGGGAAAGGCGGATGCGGGTCGCTTGTGAGACGGTCTCCTCGGACGAGCTCCTGACGTCGGCCAGCGTGGTCCTCGACGTGTACGACACGCTCGGCAGCCTCGGTCCCGTGCTCGAGCTCGCCGAGTCCCTAGCGGAGGAATACGGGCTCGACCAGACGGTGATGGTGAGCTCAGGGGATCTGGCGTATACCGTGCGCTTCTATCGGCGCACCTCCGAGCCGCTGAATGAGGACAGGTCGTACGTTCGCCGGATCTACGAGTTCCTGATCAGCAAGGTCTGCTCTGACCGGAAGCCGGGGGAGTGATGCAGCCAAGTAGCGATACAGATCTGGAGAGACGCGAGCTGAGGCAGGGGCGCCACCCGGGCGACAGGTACGCGAGGGTCGTCCCGAACGTGCACCTCGAGAGGCTGGGGCCCGGGCACCTCTCGGTGACGTCCCGCGCCGCCGAGCCCAGATCGGCGATGGGGAAGCTCAGATACCTCTTGATCGGCCCCCCGATCGCCACAGCCCAGGAGATCCACGAGCGGCTGACCAAGCTCAAGGCGCTCGCCATCTTCGGCTCGGACAACATCTCCTCGTCCGCGTACGCTACGGAGGAGATCATGAGGGTGCTCGTGCTGGCGGGTGCGGGGGCGCTGGCACTCACCCTTCCGCTCACCCTCGCCGTGATCCTCATGCTCGCCGTGGTGGTGATCTCCTACCAGCAGACCATACGCGCGTACCCGAAGGGCGCGAGCGCATACCTGGTGGCGTCGGGTGAGCTGGGCCGCAGGCCGGGGCTGATCGCGGCCGCCTCGCTCCTCACGGACTACATCCTCACTGTGTCCGTGTCGATCGCCTCGGGGGTGGCGGCCCTGGGATCGTGGGAGCCGTTCTTCTACGATCATCGCGTGCTGGTCTCGGTGGCCCTCATAGCCCTGATGACGATCGGTAACCTGCGCGGGGTTCGGGAATCGGGCACGATCTTCGCGATACCTACTTATGTGTACGTGCTGAGCATGTTCGGCTTGCTGGCCTATGGAGCGCTGCGGGCGCTGACCGGCACGCTTCCCCACTACTCGCCTCCCCCAGCCTGGACGGCTCACTGGAGCGAGCAGGGCGGCGGGGCGATAGGCTTGTTCCTCATCCTGCGCGCGTTCGCCTCCGGAGCGGTCGGCCTGACGGGCACGGAGGCGATATCGGACGGTGTGCCCGCGTTCAAGCCCCCGGAGTGGAAGAACGCGCGTATAACGCTGGTCTGGATGGCCTCGACCTTCGCTGTGCTCTTCCTGGGGGTGAGCTTCCTCTCGGGCCATCTGGGCGTCGTGCCCGACCCCAGCGAGCAGCAGACCGTGCCCAGCCTGGTAGCACGAGCGCTCGTGGGCACGGGTTGGTACTTCGTGCTGGTCCAGTTCGCGACCGCGCTCGTGCTGACGCTCGCGGCGAACACCGCCTTCTCGGACTTCCCGCGCCTGAGCTACTTCCTTGCGCGCGACGGCTTCATGCCCCACCAGTTCTCTCACCGCGGTGACAGGCTGGCCTTCTCGGCGGGGATCGTCACGCTCGCCGCGGTCGCGTCCGTCCTGCTGATCCTGTTCGGAGGCAGCGTCAACGCGCTGATCCCCCTGTACACGATCGGAGTGTTCTTCGCGTTCACCCTGTCCCAGACCGGGATGGTAGCGCACTGGAAGCGGAACAGGGGGAGCGGATGGCGCTGGAAGGCCGCGATCAACGGGGTCGGGGCGACGGTAACGGGAGTGGTCGCGGTGATAGTCGCCGTCACCAAGTTCCAGAGTGGCGAGAGCTTGTTCTCCATCGCGGGGCTGAACGTGCGCGCGGGTTCCTGGATGGTGCTCGTGCTGGTGCCCCTCGTGATAGCAGTGATGCTCGCCATCCGTAAGCACTACACGAGGGCGACCGAGGAGCTGAGGGTGGAGCGAGTCCCCGAACCGGGCGAGATCAGGCACAGGATCGTGGTGCCGGTCGCAGCGCTGAACCGCGCCGCGGTGCGGAGCCTGACCTACGCCCGGTCGCTGAGCCCGAACGTCACGGCGCTGCACGTCGCCGAGACGCCCGAGGAAGGGGTGTCCTTCAGGAAGGAGTGGGAGGGGAGGTACCAGCACCTGGGCGACCTCGTGATCATAGACTCGCCCTACCGCTTCGTCGTCGGTCCCATACTCGCGTACGTGGACGCGGTGCGCGAGAAGGACCCCGACGCGATGGTCACCGTGGTCCTGCCCGAGTTCGTGCCCAGGCACTGGTGGGAGGGGCTGCTGCACAACCAGACCGCACTTCGCCTGAAGGCGGCGCTTCTGTTCCGGCCCAACACCGTGGTGACCGACGTCCCGTATCACCTGCGCGAGTAGGTCGGCAGGACTCGAACTGAGGCAATGCAGGTGGCCCGCCGCAGCCTCGCGGCTTACAATAATCGCTGCGGCGCTTTAGGCCGAGACCGTGGACGCCGAATCGGTATACTTGGATCGGCTGAGTTGGGCGTAAGGCGGGATGGAGCGCTGTGGTGAGCCAGTACAGGAACGACAGACCGAAGGAGCAGAGGCCCAGCGTCGCGTACTCCCAGAACTTTCTGCGCAGCCGCGGACTCGTGCGCGAGCTGGTCGGGCTCACCAGCCTGGGTCCGGACGACCTCGTCGTGGAGATCGGCCCCGGAGAGGGGATCATCACGCGGGAGCTCGCCGAGCGCTGCCGCGAGGTGATCGCGGTCGAGAAGGACCCCGAGCTCGCCGAGAGGCTTGCCCGCAGGTTCCGGGACCTCCCCAGCGTGACGGTTCAGGAGGCCGACTTCCTCGAGTACCGGCTCCCCCAGGCGCCCTACAAGGTCTTCGCGAACGTGCCGTTTCGCGCCACCTCCCAGATCGTCTCGAAGCTCACCTCGAGCCGCGCGCCGCCCGAGGCCGCGTGGCTCGTGCTCCAGCGCGAGGCGGCGGAGAAGTTCGCGGGCGAGCCCTCGCAGACGCTCGCCGCGCTCCTCCTCGCGCCCTGGTTCGAGGTCTCGATCGTCCATCGCTTCCGCCGTACCGACTTCTGGCCCGTGCCCGCGGTGGACGTCGTGCTCGCGCGGTTCGCAAGGCGCTCCGAGCCCCTCATCCGAGAGGATCGAGCGCAGCCGTACCGCGACTTCGTGGTGTACGCGTTCACGGCGTGGAAGCCCTCGCTCGGCGACGCCCTCAGGCCGCTGTTCACGACCCGGCAGCTGCGCGTGATCCAGCAACGGCTCGGGATCGCCCTGGGGCGCCGGCCCTCGGAGGTGTCCTTCCCCGAGTGGCTGGAGATCTTCGAGTCGTTCAGCGCGCACGCGGGCCCTGCCGCGAGGGCGAGGGTCGAGGGCTCGGAGCGGAAGCTCCGAAGGCAGCAGGCCCGCATCGAGAAGGTGCACAGGTCCCGCACGTCGGCGCGGAGGTAGGGACGGCTAGCCGATGCGCCTGCGCACGAACCGGCCGATGCGCTCGAGCGCCGCCTCGACGTTCTCCATCGAGGTCGCGTAGCACATCCGCGAGTAGCCCTCTCCCGACGGCCCAAACACGTCCCCCGGCACCGCGACGACCTTCTCCTCCCTGAGGAGCTCCTCGACGAACTCCTCGGAGCTGAGCCCGGTCGGCCGCACGTCCGAGAACACGTAGAACGCGCCGCGGGGCTCGAAGGTGGGCAGCCCGATCGAGTCGAGGCCTCCGACCATCACCCTGCGCCGGCGGTCGTACTCCGCCCGCATCGCCTCGACGTACTCCTCGCCCGACCTCAGAGCCTCGAGCGCGACCGCCTGGGCTGCGGTCGGCGCACACATGATCGTGTACTGGTGCACCTTCATCATCGCCTCGATCAGCTCGGCGGGCGCGCAGGCATAGCCGACCCTCCAGCCGGTCATCGCGTAGTCCTTCGAGAAGCCGCCCAGGAGCACCGTGCGCTCGCGCATGCCGGGCAGCGAGGCGAAGCAGGTGTGCCGGATGCCGTAGGTGAGGCGGTCGTAGATCTCGTCCGAGATCACGAGCAGGTCGTGCCTCTCGGCGACGGCCGCGATGCGCTCGAGCTCGTTCCGCTCGAGCACCGCGCCCGTGGGGTTGTTCGGGTAGCCGAGCAGGATCGCCTTCGTCGAGGGGCTCACGCGGGCCTCGATATCGGCCGCGGTCACCGCGAAGCCGGTCGCGACGCTCGTGGGCACGAGCACGGGCGTGGCGTCTGCGAGCACCACGGCGGGCACGTAAGCGACGTAGGAGGGGTCGGGGACGATCAGCTCGTCTCCGGGCCCCAGCACCGAGCGGCAGGTTATATCGAGAGCCTCCGACACGCCGACGGTGATGAGGATCTCCGAGTGGGGATCGTAGCTCACGCCGTACAGCCGCTCGAGGTGCTCGGAGAGGGCCTTTCTCAGCTCGGGCGTGCCGTAGTTGGAGGTGTAGGAAGTGTGCCCGGCCCGGATGTCCTCTATCCCGGCCCGGCGCAGCGGCTCGGGAGTCGAGAAGTCGGGCTCTCCGACGCCGAGGGAGATCACGCCCTCGAGCCCCGAGATCATGTCGAAGAAGCGGCGGATGCCGGAGGGCGGGATGCGGCGGACCCTGTCGTTCAGAAACCTGGCCGCCCCGACCCTCTGGATGCTCGCCACTTCCTCGCACCTCCCTCGCTCGGCCAACTATATCCGCGCCCGATCGGGCGTGTCAAACGAGCGCGTCGGTGCACACCTCACCTTCGCCTGCGGCGGCTCTTCGGCTCCTCCTTGGCCTCCTGCTCCTGATCCCCGGACGCGAGCCTGGCCTCGAGGCTCTCGATGCGCTCCGCCAGCTCGTCCCTCTGCCGGGCCTCGAGGCTCTCCACGCGCTCCCTCAGCTCGTCGCGCTCGGCTTGCAGCTGCCTGGCACGCGACGAGAGCGACGGGTCGGACTGCCACCAGTTGATCCCGATCTCCTGAGCCTTGTCCACCGAGGCTATCAGGAGGCGTATCTTGAGGGTCAGGATATCGACCGTGCCCAAGGAGAGGGTGATGTCGCCCGCGATGACGATCCCCTTGTCCAGCACCCTCTCGAGCAAGTCCGCCAGGTTCGTGGGCTGGGTAGCGCTCGCCACGCGCCGGCCATATAGCGGGGATCGCTCGGGAGCCCTCGCGATCTGCCGGTCCCCGGCTTCGCTCATATCTCTCCTCTCGATATCCATGATTGTCCCTTCGAACCCGGCAGCCGGGACGTCTACATCAAATCCCCCAGCGGCCCGAGGTTCAGGTTGAGGTCGTCGCCATCGAGGCCGAACGCGGCCTTGAGCTCTTCCATCCTCGCGTCGAGCTTCAGGAAGGTCTCACCCAGCCGCTCGATCTCGTCGTCGCTGAGCGTCCCGGACTCCATCCTCCGCATCGCCTGCTTCTCGAGCAGCCTTCGGACGAGCTCGATCAAGGACAGCACGAGCCTCGCCAGGTCCTGCTCGACCGTGTCCTCCCGAGCGTTCAGTCGCTCGGGGAGACCTCCCGCTGAAGATCCTCCGCCCTCGATAGAACCGAGCGGGGGCCTGTCGGCGGGGTGCGATCCGAGCTGCGAGAGCTCCCTGGCGAAGTCGCTCAGCGCGCTCAGGTCTCCCCTGGCGCGATCCTCCAGCGGCGACGGCGCACCTCGAGACCGCCTGTCCCGCCGTCCGTCGGTCGTCACGCGAGCTGCTCCAGCTTGGTGAGGATGTTCAGGGCCGTGTAGAACCTTCCCTCCTTCTCCAGTTCGTCGGCCATGGTGATGAGCTCTTCCGCTGCGGCGTTCGCCGCCCCGGTGCCCTGATACTGGATCAAGACCCGCTCATACGCTCGCAACGCCTGGTAGGTCGAGCCGGCGGCTCGCCAGTTCCGGGCAAGCCGCAACAGCGCGACACGGGTCGCGGCGCCGGCGTCGAATATAGCCTCGGGCCACAGCGGCCGCTCCTGGCCGTTCGGACCCTCGCCGGAATCGCGCTGCTGGCCCTGCTGTGCCTGCGATTGCGGCTGTCCGGCCTGCTCGCTCTGCTGGACGCTCTGCTCCTCCTGCTTCTGGTTCTCCTGATCGGCCTTGTTTGCTCGCGTGTCCTTATCCTTGTTCGTCATCTTCTCCCCCTTCTGTCATTGTCATTCCTAACCGGAGCCGCACACCGCCGGTCGAGCCGCCTCCCGCGCTGGCCCGCGGAACGGAGTCACGAAGCTGTACGGCGGCCAGGGGCCGGTCAGCAGCATGCGCAGCTCCGGGCATCCGAGCCGAAGCTCCTCGAAGGCTCGCTCGAAGCGCCCGATCCGGCCCGGCTCGATCAGATAGGTCGCTCTCACCGCTATACCGGGCGAGGGCAGGACCAGACTCCTGACGTCGAGCGCGTGCGGCAGGAGAGCGCGGTCCATATCGCGCCGTATGCCCGCCGCCCTCTCGCGTAGCTCGGCCTCGCGCCTGTGCTCTCGGAACCTCGCGAGCATGTAGCGGGTCCCGGACGCAAGTCCCTGCAGCTCCTCAGCGCCCTCCGGGCCAGCGTCGCCCTCATCTCGCTCGGCCCAGAGCGCGGTAACGCCCAGCTCCTGCTTGTCACCCACCCGCGCGAGATCTTCCATCAGCTGCTCGCGGCGTAGCGTGACCGATCTCCTGACGGCGTCCGCGTCAGGCAGCACGGTGCCGAACCGCACCGGAACGGAGGGGCCTCCGTGGTGCAGCGCCTCCACGACTGCCTCGTGGCGGAGCACGTTGTCCGCGCTCGGAGGTATCTCGGGCTGCGCCACTGCGCTTACGGCAGCTGCCAGGGCGCCGCACCATATCGCCTCCACAGGCCCACCGCCTATGCCCTTGAGCCCTTCCAGCAAGGGCGCATCTCGAGTCATTATGGAGTACACGTAGCGATACTCAGGCATCGAGCGCACCTTCGGTGCTCCCCGGGAGCGCCACCAGGTCGAGCTCGCGCGCCCGCTCGACCGAGGTCAGCACGGCGCGGAGCCCGAGGTATATCAGGTCTACGTCGGCGACCGATATGGTGATGTCTCCCGCCAGGACGACCCCGTGGTCCACGACCCGGTCCAACAGGTCCAGGAGCGTCACGTCCGTCGTCTCTGCCGTCGCCGTCCTCACGAGAGGTCCTCCTCCCTCACGAGTGCGAAGCTGTACGGGGGCCAGGGCCCGCTGTACTCGCAGCTGACGTGCTCGTGGCCGTCGGCAAAGGTCCCGAGCTCCCGAAGGAAACGATCCGAGCTCTCGCGGTCGACCAGGAAGGCGGCCCGGAGGATCTCCTCCGCCTCCTCCGTCTCCTGACGGTACGGGCTCAGCCGGCCCTCCACCGCGATCTCGGAGAGATGGTCGTAGGCGGCCTGGGCGAGCTCGTCCAGCAGTTGTCGCGTGGCCGAGTCAAGCCGATCCGAGAGCCTCCGCTCAAGGAGATAGGCACGGCCCGGCGTCGCGGCCGAGACCTGCTGCCCGAGCCTTCGGAGGTCAGGGTCCGTGGCGGCGAGGCTCTCGCGCACGGCCGGGCGGTCAGCGTACACATGCACAGCCCACTCGTCGCGCCCCTCCAACCACCGGAGCCTGTCCCTGAGCAGGTCCTCCATCTGCTCCAGAGCCATCTCGAGATCACGCCTGTCCGCATACACCAACCCGAACTTCGCGGGCAGGATCGGTCCTTCCCTATGGACTGCGGCCACGACCGAGTTGTGGTCGCTCACCAGCGCCGCCAGCGCCTCGTCCTCTCCCGGCTCCTTGGGGAACTCGTCGGTAGCAGTCCGCCTGACCACGGCGACCAGCTCGCCGCACTCCAGAAACTCGGGAGGGCCACCACGACGCGCTCCCGGCCCCGCACCCCATGACTCCAGTGAGGCGGGCGGGACGGCCTCGGCGACGGCACGGGTGGTGACGCCGTACAGGTACCACCCCGCCTCGCTCGTGTCCGCAGGGGCGCGGGAGCTCGGGTGCGATACGGGCAGGGCGTGGCGATCGGCGTCCGTCACCTGTCCATCTCCTGCTCACTCTCTTCCAAAGGGTCATACTCCTCGGCTGCCGACAGCGACTCGCGGACGGCATGCGCCTCGTTCAGGCGTGCCAGGAGGGCCTCTTCCTGCTCGGCATACTCCTCGTCGTCCAGCTCCCCCGCGTCGCGAAGCGTGCTGAGCTGAGCCAGCTCCGAGTGAATCCTCCCCTCGTCGTACAGGGCCGTCTCGGCCTCCTCGCGAAGCTGCTCCAGCACGAACCGGAGCCCGTGCGCGGGACCGGTAACGGGAAATAGCAGCAGCCCCAACAGCGACGCCAAGAGCTATTCCTCCAAAGAAAGGCTCACGTCCACGAAGCTGTACGGGGGCAGTGGGCCTACGTAATGGAAGTTGAGACGGCCCAAAGACCTCGCACCCAGCTCCTGGACACGCGCGTCGAAGTCCGGCACGTCCTTCTTCTCCACCAGGAAAGACGCGTTCAAGACCGTCATGTCGGTCAGGTTCTCGTTGAGCCTGGTCTCAACCGAGAGCGGCTGGAGTGCGTCCAGCACCTCCTCGGCGACCTGATCGCTCCTGCGGTCGATCTCCGCCGCGACCATCTCGCCGAGGTTGATCCGCTCGTAATAGGTCGCCTCGGGGGAGAGCCCAGCGATGCTGTCGCGCAACGTCGCGATCTCGTCGCTCTCCTCCACTATCTCCGAGAAGAGTGCCTCGCGGTTCCACAACACCTTCAGCTCCAGCTCGACCCGACCTCGGAGGGAGTCGAGAGCCCGATGCAGGTCCTCGAACTCCGGCCTCAGCAGCTTCTCGCGCACGTCCGCATCGTTCTCGGCCACAAGACCGAAGGCCGCGGGGAGCACGTCCGACCGCTCCATCGCCCGCTCGAGCACACGCTGATGCGCCAGGACGTTCTCCCGCGTGACGTCGCAGCGGTCTGCCGGGAAGTCGCTGACTATCGCGGCGAGGTCGCGATACTCCACCGTGCGGACGGCGGAGCCGCCATCACCTACCGCCGCGACATCGAGCGAGTTGTCGCCGTCCTGAAAGGGCTCGCGGTGCACGACACCGTAGATGTACACGCCCCCGGACGCCTGAGCTCCACTCATAGTCTCACACTCGAAGCACTGCCGGGATGGGTCCGGCCGCGCTGATTACTGCTTCTGGCCCGCCGGGAGGTAGAGCTTGTGCTCCTCGTCCCGACGCACCTTGCCCTGGTCTGCCAGCTGATTCAGGATGTTCGAGAGGTCCTCCCGCGATGCGTCGAAGTAGGCTTCCAGCTCACCCAGCCGCGCGCCCTCCGAGCGATCAGAGATGTACGCCAGCACCCGATCCTCGGACGGTTGCATCTTCCTCTGCTGCCCCCCCTGATCGCCCTGCGGAGGGGCCGCCAGCGCAGTGAGGCCGATCGCCTCGGCGTACTGGAGGTAAGTCTCGACCGAGGCCACGACCACCCGCGCCTCGATCGTGATCAGCTCGATGCCGATCACGGAGATCCTCGCCCAGGCATCAATTACGATGCCCTTGTCCAAAATTATGTTCAGCACGTCCGCGAGGCTCGAGGAGCCTCCCATCCGCTGTACCTGCGCGCCACGCGCCGGAGCCCTGCTGTAAGACATAGTCATGGCAGCATCTCTCCCCAAAGCTTGTAGTTCTCGATCTGGACTCGGAACCGCCGACCAGCGCTCATCGCACTCTACTGCTGGAAAGAGGACTTGACGGCGGATTCCACTTCGTGATGGAGCTGCTGGCGTACCGGCTCCATTGCCTGGTCCACATCCTTGCGGAACTGCTCCCGCAGCGGCTCCAGCGATTCGTCCACTTGCTGGTGGAGCTGCTGACGTACCGGTTCCAGGACCTGATCCGCCTGCTGCTGGAGCTGCTCTCGCAGCGGCTCGAGCGCCTGATCCACCTGCTGCTGCACTGCCTCGATGACCTGCTGCTGGACCTGCGACATTATCGGCTGGACCGCCTGCGCGATCTGCTGCTGGAGCGCGTTGCTCAGCTCCTGGGTCTGCTGAGGCTGCTCGCCCTCGCCTCCCTGGGCCTGCTCCGCCTGGCCCTGCTCCCCACTCTGCTCCTGGGGTTGGGGCTGCTCCTCACCGGATTGGCTCTGCTGTTCCTGTTCGTCGCTCACGGTATGATCCTCCTAGTTTGTGTATAGCCCAACGCACTGATCGGTCATACTCCCGATCCGGGATCAGCGCGATCCGGCTCTCGCCTGTACTGGCACCTTCTGTGCCAGGAAGCTATCTTCTGTGCGCCGATGGTGGCCTGCCAGGAGGACGGCCGCTCGGCGGCCTGCCCGAAGGAGGGCGCCCCGACGGCGGGCGCCCAAGAGGGCGCGTACCGGAGTGCTCGCCCTCCTGGACGCGGTCCCGCAGCTTGCCGGTCGCTTCCTCCACTCGTTGACGCCCTTCTTCCGCCCTGCCCCTCAGGTTCTCCGCGAAGTCTTCCATCCTGCGGCGCCCTTCCTCAGCCTTGTCCCTCACACGCTCCTGGACGCCGGCTGTCATCTCCCTCGCCTCCTGCTGCGACCTGCTCACCTGCTGCTGGGCCTCGGACCTGACCGTACCCTCCAGCCCCTCGAGCAGGAGCCGGAACAGCACTCGAAGCGCCTCCTCCCAATGGCGGCGCAGCGCGCTGAGGACGCTCTTCAGCAGCGCCTGGATGGCTTGCTCGGCCGCTTGCTGTGACGCCGAGGTATCCCCCTGGGCGAGGCTCCCGGCGGCCGCCTCCGCGTGCGCCTGCACCTCAGCCCGGGCGGGGCCCTCGAACAGGTCGCGGGTCGTGTCCTCCAGGATGGAGCGTAGCGCGTCGTCGGCCCGTCGGCGAACGTCCGGGGCCACCGAGTCGCCGGGGAGGGAGTCTATGGCTGCCTGTAGAGCCCCTCTGAGCGTCAGGCTCAGCTGTTGCTCGACCAGGGAGCGCACGGGATCCGAGAAGAGCGCCTCGACGCCCCCGCTCACCACCGACTGAAGGACCCCTTCGCCCCCACTCAGCACGTCCCTGGACTTCGCCAAGGCAGTCTGAGCTACGCCAAGGCCGCCTTCAGTCTCGCCCGCACCCTCCTCGGGTGGTTGGGCGGCCTGTCTCCGGTCCTGGACGCCCTGCGCAGGGCGCTCGCGCGCCTGCTCCAGCTCCTCCCGAACCCTTTGCTGCGTCTCCCTCCGGAAGTCCGACAGCACGGGCTCCATTGCCTCCGCGACCTGCTGCTGCAGGGCGGTGCCGAGCTGGGGTTCCTGGGGCCCGATCCGGCGGTCGGACGGGCCGGCTGCCTCCGAATCGCGCCCCTGAGTCTGAGGGGCCGAGCGTCCCTCTCCCCGCGTCATCGAGCCCTCTCCCCTGTGCCTACTGCGCCTGCGCTACCGTCTGCCCCAACTTCGGCAGCACCTTTGACAGCGCGGACCCTAGGCTCTGGCCCACCGCCGCGGTCGACAGAGCCTGTCTGAGGGCGGTCAGCAGCGCCTGAAGCAGCGAGACCACCGCCCGCAACAGCGACTGCACCGTCTGAAGGAGGTCGCGCAGCGTCCTGACGAGCGACTGGAACGTCTGCCTCAGCTGATTGACGGTCTCGAGGACAGAGCTCTGGAGCGGACCCTGCTGTCCCTCTGCCTGCCCCGATGCTCCGGCCTGGGAGTCCTCTCCCTGCCGTCGCTGGGAGCCCATGGCCTGGTCAACCTGCTTGCGCACGTCCTCCTGGGTTTGGGACAGCGCCTCCTGCATCTGCTGCCGGACGGTGTCGGCTACCTGGCGGCTGATGTCCTCGACGATGGGATGCACCGCCTGGGCGATCTGCTGCCGGAACTCGGGACCGAGCACCTGGCCGTTGCCGGAGGACTCCTGTCCTGTCGGCTGCGAGCCCTCTGTCTGGCTCTGAGCTTGCTGCTCGTTGCTCATCTTCCTCCTCCATTTCACCATCACACCGGTTGCCTAGGCCGGGCTGAGGTCCGGTTCGCCTCAGTGGGCGGTGCGGCTGACGAACAGTCGGTACAGCGCGAGCAGGATTATCGCCCCGATGATCGAGACGATGATCGAGTACACGTTCAGACCGTTCGCCCCAGCCTTGCCGAACAGCGACATTATCCAGCCCCCTATCACCGCGCCTATCAGCCCGATGATGATCGTCACGATGATCCCTCCAGGATCATCCCCCGGCATTATCAGCTTGGCGAGGGCGCCTGCGATCAGGCCCACGATGATCCAGATGATGATGGTCGCTATCACTTCCCCCTCCTTAAGTCGAGCCCTCTCGGCATCTGCGACTACAACCTAGTTAGACAGCCCGAGGCCGAGTAGAGTAACGGCCCATCAGTCGTCCGGACCCGTCGTGTCAGCCCATCCGAGCCGATACGCGTTCGGTCGAAGGCCGGAGGGTCACCGACCGCCGTCCCGCTGACAACGTCCACGGGTTCTATCCAGTCGTGCAAGCACTGTGCCACGGCGTTACAGTGGAGTGTCATGCTTGTTGCATTCATGCATCAACAGGACCTGCGAGCACGCGCCGTGGCTCTTCTGCCTGCCGAGGAGGTATAGGCGCGATTCTCTCTGGGCGTGTCGAACGAGCGCGTCGGCGGGGAGGGAGCTATCGGAACGTGTAGGAGAACAGCACCTTGCCGTTCTCCGCGCTGACCACGACGTTCAGCTCACTGTTGTAGGTAGGAGGGTTGTCGCCCATGGAGGGCATGTGCAGGCCCTCGCAGGACACCACCCACACCGGTATCTTCACGAAACCGTCCGGGTGGAGCTTGTCCAGCCCCGCCTGCTCGAGCTGCCACTCGTAAGCGTTCGCAGGCACCTCGGTCAGCAGCTCGTAGCGGGCGCTCACGTAGGGAGCGCCGGGCGCGGAATAGTCCGCCTCGTCCGCGGCCGCTATCGCCTCGGCCTTCGTAATGAGCGGGGGCTTGGTCGGCTTGTCGTAGATCATGTCGTAGTCCGGCTCTCCCGGCGTCCAGGTGGGTATCGGCACCTGGCCGTCAGCCGCGTTGCCCACACCGGTGCGTCGCGCGCTGTTGCCGACGATCAGCAGGGCCGCGAACACGCAGATCAGGGCGGCCAGCAGGAAGGGGTAGACGCCAAGCCTTCGTGTTCTCATCACGACACCTCCCCGGAGCTTACCGCTCTGGGTCCAGGCGTGTACGTGTACGCGTTATCGTTTTCGCCTGAGTACTTGGCCACGTTCTTGGCGAAGGTGACGCTGGATCGCAGCGTGGTTTATATCACCTGGACCCCTCACGACCTTGAGGAGGATCGCCACAATAGCTGGCGTGTGCTGTGTGCGAGCGTAAGATTATCGGGACTAGGAGGGTGGATACGAGGAAGAGTATCAGTACGGGCCGAGGGATCAGGTCATGCCGCACCATCGAAGGACCTCCGGGGAAGACTGTAATCTACCTGCACATTAGAGGTCGCCGACAGGGGTACCGAAGACCTTGTCATGCTATCCAAGGTCTATCGGTACTGTATGCCCGATCGTGGTCCTAGTCAATTACTCCGGTACATATTCATGTTCATGCACAGGGATGGCTCTTCATAGGTGATTAGACAAGGTGACACTCTCCCGAGATCGTTATGCGGAGGCGGGCTGGGCGAGCTTGCGGACGTTCTCGGGACCGCCGGAGATCCACCCCGAGACGCGGTTGTGCTCGTCGAGCACCGCGACGCTCGGCGTGACCGGCTCCTCGAGCGGCAGCGGCACGTAGGCGTACGCGAGCACGATCACGCGGTCGCCCACGCTCACGAGGTGCGCGGCGGCGCCGTTGAGCTGGACCGTGCCGGAGCCTCGCTCCCCCGCGATCACGTAGGTCTCGAGCCGGTTGCCGTTCTCGATGTCCACGACCTGCACGCGCTCGTACGGCAGGATACCGACCTGATCGAGCAGCTCGGAATCTATCGTGATGCTTCCGACGTACTCCCTGTCCGCGCCCGTGACGCGGGCGTGGTGGAGCTTCGCGCGCAGGACCTGCGTGAACACGGGCGACGGATACCTCCTGTGGGATGGCGTCTGATATGCTGGCGGTGTGCCGAACCAGTATACCGTGTGAGCGCGAGCCGATCTCAGGAACGGGGTGCCGTCGTTGACCAGGACAGGGCGTACCACGGAGCCGCGGCGCACCCTCAGCCCTCCGCGCCGGCTGGTGGCGGCGGTCGCCGCGGGCACATTGCTCAACCCTCTCAACTCCTCGATGATCGCCGTCGCGCTCGCCCTGATCACCCGCGAGTTCGGCATAGGGGTCTCGGACGCCTCCTGGCTGATCTCCGGCTTCTACATCGCGGCGGCGATAGCGCAGCCTCTGATGGGCAGGCTCGCCGACCGATTCGGCGCGCGCCGCGTGTTCTCCGCGGGGCTGGTGATCGTGGGGCTCACGGGGCTGCTCGCTCCGTTCGTGCCCGGCTTCGGATGGCTCGTGGTCCTTCGGGCGGCGCAGGCCGCGGGCACCTCCGCCGCATTCCCGGCCGGACTCGCACTGATCCGCGCGAGCACGAGCGACCCGAGGGGACACGCTCCGGCCGCGGCCCTGGGGGCGGTGAGCGTGGCGTCGTCCGCCAGCGCCGCGCTCGGGCCGGTGATAGGCGGCTTCCTCGTCGCCGCCGCAGGATGGCCCGCGATCTTCGTCGTGAACGTGCCGGTGACCGCGGCGGGCCTCGCCCTCGCCCTCCGGTGGATCCCTCCTGACGCACCCTGGGATGACCGGATGGAAGGGGGCGCGAAAACCGTGCTCCGCGACCTGGACCCGGCGGGAGTGGCGCTGTTCGCGATAGCGCTCGTCGGCCTGCTGGGGTTCCTGCTCTCCCTGTCAGGGAGTCCCGCCTACGCGCTCGTGCCGGTCGCGGTCGCTGCGGGAGCCCTGCTGATCGTGCGGGAGTGGAGGACGGAGGCCCCCTTCCTCGACGTGCGGATGCTCGCCTCGAACCGGCGCCTCGACTGGGTGTACGCGCAGTTCGCGGCCGTGAACGTCGTGTTCTACTCGGTGTTCTTCAGCCTGCCCCTGTGGCTGGAGCGCGCCCACGGCTTCGGCTCGGAGCAGGCCGGGCTGATGATGCTGCCGATGGCGGGCATAGGGGTGTTCGTCACGCCCCTCGCCGCGAGGATCGCGGGCAGGTTCGGGTCGCGACCGGCGCTGGTGGTAGGGGCGACGGCGCTGCTCGCGGGCTCGCTGCTCCTGCTCGTGTTCCGGCCGTCCACTCCCGTGCCCGCCATCCTGGCCGTGGGCGCCGTGCTGGGGGTGCCGAACGGATTCAACAACCTGGGGCTCCAGACGGCCCTGTACGAGGCCGCGCCGGGTGAGGCGATGGGAGCGGCGAGCGGGCTGTTCCAGACGTTCCGCTACGTCGGCGCCATCCTCTCGACGAGCCTGCTGGGGGTGCTGTTCGGCCAGCGCGTCGACACCTCCGGCCTGCACCAGATCGCCGTCGTCATCTCGGTGATCAGCGCGCTGCTCGTCGTGGCGAGCCTCGGCTTCGGGAAGACACCGGCCCGGCACCACTCCGGATGAGGCGATGGAGGGCGGGCTCGTGCGCCGAGTGTGCTATATTCTCCATTGACGCGATACGAGGCGGAGGCGGGAGCCATGTTCGAGCCCTGGATGATCCCGGTGCTGATCGTGTTCATCGGCTGCCTGACCGGCGTGGTGATCTTCGTCACGGACAAGGTCTTCGAGGCCCGACGCCGTGCGGCCGACCACGAGCTGCGAATGCTGCGGGAGAAGCTCAGCCTGCGGGAGTCGAGGGTGCAGGAGCTGGAGCGGATCAACCGCCAGCTCGAGCAGCAGGTCGAGTGGCATCTCAGGCTGATGGCCCCGCGCGCCGATGGTGGACCGGGCTCCCTGCCCGCGCCATCCGACGCCGATCCCACAGCCCGACCCGAGCGCTGAGCCCGCTGCCCTGACCTCGTGGCTCCAAACCCCTGCGTCGCGCATCGCGCCGTTACGAGCAATCCGGTTGCCGTCGCGGAGAGAGTCACGACTTGATTGGGTAAAATGGACGTGAGATGGAGTCCCAGCACTCGGGAGTGGCCGAATAATGACGATAGAGAACCAGGCGACGGGAGCGCGCTACTGCGCCGACCCCTACTCGTATCACCGCCGCAGGACGCACGAGGTGATGGTGGGCGACGTGGGCGTGGGCGGCTCCAACCCGATCCGCGTCCAGTCCATGACCACCACCCGCACCCGTGACGTCGAGGCGACCGTCGAGGAGGCGGCTCGGCTCGCCAGGGCGGGGTGCGAGATCGTCAGGATCACCACGCCGACCCCAGCCGACGCGCGCGCCCTGAAGGACATCCGCGCCGGGCTGGAGGCCAGGGGCATCAGGGTGCCGCTCGTGGCCGACATCCACTTCTCCCCGAACGCCGCGATGGAGGCCGCGCTGTACGCCGACAAGGTGCGCATCAACCCCGGCAACTTCGCGGACACGAAGCTCTTTCAGGTGAAGGAGTACACGGACGAGCAGTACGCGCTAGAGCTCGAGAGGATCGCCCAGAAGTTCCGGCCGCTCGTCGAGCGGTGCAAGGAGCGCGGCATAGCGATGCGCATCGGCACCAACCACGGCTCCCTCTCCGACCGGATCATGACCCGATACGGCGACACCCCACTCGGGATGGTGGAGTCCGCGCTCGAGTTCGTGCGGATGGCCGAGAGCTGGGGCTACCGCGACATCGTCCTCTCGATGAAGGCGTCGAACCCGAAGGTGATGATCGCGGCGTACAGGCTGCTCGCCGCCCGGATGGAGGAGCTGGGGATGACCTACCCGTTCCACCTGGGCGTGACCGAGGCGGGGAACGGAGAGGACGGGCGGATCAAGTCCGCGATCGGCATAGGCTCGCTGCTCGAGGACGGCATCGGCGACACGATCCGCGTCTCGCTCACCGAGGACGCCGAGAACGAGATCCCCGTCGCGTACGCGCTCGCCGGGCGCTACGACGAGGTGCGCGACTTCGGCACGCAGACCTTCTTCGCCGGCCCGCTGCCCGACCTCCGCAGCCCGTTCGAGTACTCGCCGCGCGAGACCGACGCGCTCGAGCTCGGCTCGCACGTCCTGGGAGGCGGAAACCCCGCGCTCGTCGTCTGCGAGGTGCCGGGAGAGCCCAGCCTGAGCGGAGCGCTCGGCCTGAACCGCCCGGTGGGGCGCGACGCCCTCCGGCCCGACACGATATTCGTGCGGGTGAGGACCGACCGGGACGCGTCCGTGTTCCGGAACATCCGGGAGAACGCCGAGCTCATGACCGTCAGGCCCGCGATCGGCGCCGTCGTGCCGCCGGGGCTGGCGAACGTGCCGGAGGCGGACGCCTACATGGTCAGGCTGCGTGTGGACGAGGACCTTGACGTGTCGCCCGTCGCCCGCGCCGCGGCGGAGCGGGACGCGCCCCTGCTCGTCGAGATGGAGGATGCGCGTCCGGCAGAGGAGCTCCGAGAGCTGGAGCGCCGCCACGAGTTTCCGATGGTGGAGCGCCTGATGGAGACCGCGCGCGAGGCCGAGGCCGCGGGGGCCTGCAAGCTCGCGCTCGCGCTCAGAGTGTCCGACCGCTCGTACCGGATCAGGGCGTATCGCCTGCTCGACTCGCTGCTCAGGCAGGAGGGTAGGCGCTGGAACCTCCACCTGATCGTGCCCGCGAACGACGAGAACCTGTACGATGCCTCGATCAGCCTGGGCTCGCTGCTGTGCGATGGCATCGGCTCGTCGGTGGCGCTCGAGGGGGAGTCACCGCACCCCGACAGGCTGCGGACGGTGTTCAACATCCTGCAGGCGGCGGGTGCCCGCCTGAGCAAGACCGAGTTCATCGCCTGCCCCAGCTGCGGGCGTACGCTCTTCGATCTGCAGACGACGACCGAGCGCATCAAGCAGCGCACGGGCCACCTCAAGGGTGTGAAGATAGCCGTGATGGGCTGCATCGTCAACGGCCTCGGAGAGCTGGCCGATGCCGACTTCGGGTACATGGGCAGCGGGGAGAACAAGGTCAACCTGTTCGTCGGCAAGACGTGCGTCGAGAAGAACCTGCCGCAGGACGTGGCGGACGAGCGGCTCGTGGAGCTCATCAAGGAGCACAACCGCTGGATAGACCCGCCGCCCGAGGAGTAGACCGAAGAGTTATGCCAACCAGACCGAGCAAGCAGATCGAGACCTTCCGGAACAAGCACCCCTACAGGGACTACACGGTGAACATCGCGGCGCCGGAGTTCACCTGCCTGTGCCCGATGACCGGCCAGCCCGACTTCGCGACGATCCACGTCAGCTACGTGCCGGACGAGCTGTGCGTGGAGCTCAAGAGCCTGAAGCTGTACCTCTGGAGCTTCCGGGAGGAGGGACACTTCCACGAGGACGTCACGAACCGCATCCTGAACGACCTCGTGAGCGCCGTGCGCCCCCGGAGGATGACGGTGCGGGGCGAGTTCAACGTGCGCGGGGGGATCACGACGCACGTCGAGGTCCACTACGACCGCGAGACCGCGAACCGGATGCCGGAGCCCGAGCCCGCATTGAGCTGACGCGCGCCCGGTTCGGAGAGAGCCGCAGGAGGCGAGGCTCTCGCTACCGTCTCAGGCGCTCCTCGATGACCTCGCGGAGCACCTCCGCCTGGCTGTTTCCGGCGTCCTTCGCCCCGCACAGGAGCACGAGATCGCCCGAGCGCGCCCGCTCCACCAGCTCGTCGAGCCTCCGCGCGCGCTCGGGGTCCTCCAGCTCCCTGCGGTAGCGCTCCCGGAACTCCGGCCACTTCTCCGGATCGTGGCCGTACCACTTGCGGAGCTCCGTGCTCGGCGCGACGTCCCGCATCCACTCGTCGAGGTGCGCGTCGGCCTTCCTGATCCCGCGAGGCCAGATGCGGTCCACGAGCACGCGGTAGCCGCCCGAGCCCTTCCGATCCTCGTAGATCCGCCTGACCTCCACCTTTCCGGGCAACGCTAGTCCTCCTCCTCGTCCTCGGGCGTCTCGAGCCGCCCCTCCTTGTCGAGCAGGTGCGCCCAGCACGCGGCCTCGCCGCCCATCTCTTCCCGGGGGATGGATTGCTCCTCGGCGTGAAGCCCGTGCTCCCGGGCCTGGGGTGTCACGCCTGCTCGCTCACTCGCGCTCCGCAGGAGATGCAGTACTCGGCCTCCTGCGGGATGCTCGCTCCGCAGTTCGGGCAGGTCTTCGTGCCGGCGTAGGCGCGCGCCTCCTCCCGGGTCGGCGGCTCCTCGGTCTCGACCGTCTCCTCGGCAGCGCCGGTCGTGGCCTGCTGCGAGCCCGAGAACTGCGCCACGTCCTCCTCCGGGGTCGTGGTGCCGCCGGCGCTCGGGGCGGCCTGCTCCGAGGCAGCCGCCTCCTCGGCAGAGGGCTCCGCCTCGGGCTGAGCCGTCTGCGCCCCGGCGCCCGACGGAGTCCCGGCCTCCGTGCGCTCCTTCTGCTTGAGGCTCTCGAGCTCGCGCTCGGCTTCCCCGACGCGCGCCTCGAGGTCGAGCACGGGCTGGAGCAGGCTCATCAGCTCGGGGTCCTGCAGCGTGCCAGCCTTCAGCTTCTCGACCGCGCGGTTGCCGAGCGCGAGCGCCGCGCGGTCCCGATCCCTTTTGAGGGCGGTGACGTGGAGCTGCTGCCGCTGGGCCCGCACGAGCCTCTGGGCCTCGGTCGCCGCGTCGGTCGCGCTCTGCCTGAGTGAGTCCAGGATGTTCATCGTCTTCTCCGTTGGCTGATGTGGTTGCGCGGGGTATATGGCCGGCGGACGGATGCCTGCGAGGGCCTCCGCCCGCCCCGGTGCCTTTCGCCCCTCTTATAGCAAGAAACCCGCCATCAGGCCCTCACCCTGCCGCCCGGCGGGGTCGTGCCCCCGACGTCCGTGCCCTCGGTCAGCACCACCTCGTGACCGCTCTCCGCGGAGCGGTAGATGGCGTCCAGGATCCGCAGCACATCCAGGCCGTGGGTGATCGTGGCTCCGGGCTGCACCCCTGCCCTGATGCTGTCGACGAAGTCCGAGATCTCCGACGCGAACGAGTCGTACAGCAGGAAGCCCCGCTCGGTGACGTCCGAAGGGACTAGCTGCGGGCGCGAGACCCTGATCTCGCCGTCCTCGACGGTGTAGATGCTGAGCGCCTCCTGCCCCACCGAGCGGTTGATCGTCGCGCCGCCCCGGGTGCCGAAGAGCTGCGTGTACAGCTCGTACGGCCGCTCGAGGTGGGATATCCAGCTCGTCTCGAGCACTACCGTGCCGCCGTTGTCGAGCCGCACGAACGCGCTCGCCATGTCCTCGACGTCCGCCGCGGGCTCCTTCTGGCGCATCACGTCGGTGAACTTGTGGTAGGCCACCCCCGAGACGCTCACCGGCCTGGGGTTGCCCATGAACCAGAGGGCGAGGTCGAGCACGTGCACGCCGAGGTCTATGAGCGGCCCTCCGCCCGACTTCTCCTTCTGCGTGAACCAGCCCCGCAGGAAGAAGTCGTTCGCCGCGCGCAGCCAGCCGGTCTTCGCGTGGTAGATCTCGCCGAGCTCCCCGCGCTCGATCTGCTCCTTGAGGATGCGAGCGTCCCGCCGGTAGCGGTTGTTGAACGCCATCATGAACACGCGGTCGGACTCGGCGACCTCCTGGGCTATCCGCAGCCCCTCGGCGAGGGTGTTCGCCAGCGGCTTCTCGAGCAGCACGTGCTTGCCGCACCCGAGGGCGCGGATCGCCATCGGCGCGTGGAGGAAGTTGGGGGTGCAGATGCTCACGGCGTCCACGAAGTCGCCCTCGAGCATCTGCTCGTAGTCGCCGAAGATGCGGGCGCCCTCGACACTGTAGTCGGACTGCACCTTCCGGGCGGCCTCGGTGTTGACGTCCGCCAGCGCCGAGATCTCGACGTCCGGGCGCTTCTGGTAAGCCTCGATGTGCCGCTGGCCCGGCCAGCCCACCCCTATGATCCCTACGCGCAGCTTCTCCATTGCCAAGCCTTTCTGAACGCGGTGTGTCCTGGAGCCTATGGTAGCGGCTCGGGCGGGCGCCGGTCCAGCGGGTGTGCTGGCGCGACGTCCCGGTTCTATGCCGGCTCGGAAGCGGCGCTGGAGGGGCTTGACCGGCGCGGGGTGCTCGCAGAAAATGGCGCCGGAAACGCACGGCACACGGGGGAGTGTCACTATTTGACATGACAGGTAAAAGGGTGTATTATCCAGTCACTATCGGCCATTACGAGCATTTCTCGTACCTGCACTCTACCCTGGACGTGAAGGGGGTGAAGATATAGCCCTTAGGCGCTGGCCCTTTCCCATTCGGCGACGATCCAACAAATCATTACGCGAGGAGTCACTAAATGGTGAAGGACACTAGGCTAGGCAGGCGTGAGTTCCTCAGGGTCTCGGCGCTTGCAGCCGCGAGCACGGCGGTCGTGGCGTGCGGCGGTGGCGGCGGAACCACCGCGAACAACACGCCTGGCGCCGGCGGCAATCAGGCGACCCAGCCGCCCAGCAAGGGCGGCGGGCCAACCCCGACTACCGGCGGCACTACCGGCATGGCGACCAAGGCACCTCAGGCATCGCCGACGAAGACCGTCGTGACCGACATCAAGTACGCCAAGGGGCTGCAGTTCAACGGCAAGCTCAAGGAGTCACCGATGCTCGCCCAGCAGGTAAAGGCGGGCAAGCTGCCGCCGATCGAGAAGCGGCTTCCGGAGAACCCTTATGTCGTGCCCCACGAGTGGCTCAAGCCGGGCAAGTACGGCGGCACCATGCAGACGGTCATGTCGGACACGGCCGACAACGCCACGGTGAACAACATCTACGAGTGGCAGTACGGCCACTCGCCCCTGCGCTTCCTGCGGGACGGCCTGGAGATCGGCCCCGGTCTCGCCGAGTCGTGGGAGGCGAACGATGACCTGACGGTGTGGACGTTCCACTTCCGCAAGGGGCTGAAGTGGTCCGACGGCAAGCCGTGGACGGTGGACGACGTCCTCTTCTGGTGGGAGGACATGACCCTGAACGAGGACTACAACCCGACCGGGGCGGTGCCGCAGGAGCTGACGGGAGGCGACGGCAAGCCCGCCAAGATGAAGAAGGTGGACGACTACACCCTCGAGCTCCACTTCGGCGCCACCAGCCCGCTCACCGCGGACTACAGCGCGATGTGGGTCAAGCGCTGGATCGGGCCGCGCTGGATGGAGTGCAAGCACTACATGCAGCAGTTCCATCCGAAGTACAACCCGAAGCTCAAGAGCCAGGGGAAGAAGTGGGTTGATGGCTTCAATAACAAGCTGAACTACAGGAACCCGGACCTGCCGACGATGAACGGCTGGATGTTCGTCAGCGGCAAGGCGGGGAGCAACCGCTCCTCCTGGACCCGCAACCCCTACTACTACGCGGTCGACAGGTGGGGCAACCAGCTGCCGTACATAGACAACCTACAGGTCACGAACATCCCCGACGCCCAGGTCATGCGGGTGCAGGTCCAGCAGGGGAAGTTCGACTTCGTGTTCGGCCCCCACATCGGGCTGAACCTCTCCGACGTGGCTACCTTCAAGTCGACGCAGTCGAAGAGCACCCTGCAGGTCTACCTGTGGGACGCCGGCTCCGGCACGGCCTCGATGTACTTCTTCAACCGCGACTACTTCGACGACAAGTACCGCAAGCTGTTCCGCGAGCCCAAGTTCCTGCAGGCCCTCTCCCTGGCCTACAACCGGCCCAACGCCCGCAAGGTCATCTACTACAACCAGGGTGAGCTCACGACGGGCACGATGAGCCCGAAGGCCATTGAGTACCGCATCGGCGAGGGCCCGCAGAAGTACAAGGCGTGGCGCGACAGCTTCGTCAAGTACGACCCCGCGACGGCGAAGAAGATGCTCGACGAGCTGGGGCTCAAGGACGTGAACGGCGACGGCTGGAGGGAGTTCCCGGACGGCTCGAAGCTCCAGATCACCCTCGACTACCACTCCGACACCAGCCAGGAGCACGTCCGCAAGGACGAGCTGCTCGCGAAGGACTGGCAGAACGTGGGCATCAACGCGAAGGCCAACCCGGTGACCCCGACGGGGTTCGACGACAGGTGGCACGGCGGCAAGCTCATGATGAAGACCGACTGGGAGGTGGGCGACGGGCCGAACTGCCTGGTGTACCCCAACTGGGAGGTCCCGATGGACTTCGACCGCTGGGCTCCGCTCGAGGGACAGTGGTACGTCCTCAAGGAGACGAAGACGATCAAGCAGCAGCTGAACGTCAGCCCGTGGAAGCGGAACCCGCCGCGGATGCCGCCCGAGAAGGGAGACCCGGTCGACAGGATATGGAACCTGTACGCCAAGACGCGTACCGAGAAGGACCTCCTGAAGCGCAACCAGCTGGTGTACCAGATCCAGAAGGTGCACTACACGGACGGGCCGTTCTTCTGCGGCACGGTCGCCAACTACCCGCAACTCATCATGCCGAAGCAGGACCTGAAGAACGTGCCGACGCGTCAGGACCTGCTGAAGTACGCGCAGGGCGGCTTCACGAACCCGTGGATCCACCCGACGCCAGCGGTATACGATCCGGAGACCTTCTACTATGAGAACCCGGATCAGCACACTTAGGGTTACAATAAGCAGTGGGGGCGTCCGGCCGAACGCCCCCACTCCGGTAACGAAGCGGCCGTGACGTGAGCCGCGGCCATCCAGCAGGGGGCAAGTGAGATGGTCAACTACATCATCCGCCGTGTGCTGTACATGATCGTCACTGTGTTCTTCATCTCGATCATCGCCTTCATCCTGATCAACCTCCCACCCGGATCGGCGCTCGACGCGCAGATCCAGAGGCTGCGTCAGCAGGGCGGTGACATCTCGATGCAGCAGATCAACGACCTGAAGGAACGGTACGGTCTGAACGACCCGGTCTACGTGCAGTATCTGAAATGGATAGGAGGCGCGATACACGGCGACTTCGGCCAGTCGTTCACGTACAACGCGCCGGTGGGCGAGCTGATCTGGAGCCGGATCGCGGTCTCCGTGATCCTGTCGCTCTTCGCCCTGATCTTCGCGTGGGTGGTGGCCATACCCGTCGGCGTCTACTCCGCGACACACCGATACACCGTCCCGGACTACATCGTCACCGTGATCCAGTTCGTAGGGATCGCGATCCCCGAGTTCCTCTTGGCGCTGCTGTTATTGGTCTTCGCCGCGACCGTGCTGCACATGGACGCCGGCGGCCTCAACTCGCAGCAGTTCCAGAACGCGCCCTGGAGCTGGGCGAAGCTGATGGACACGATCAAACACATCTGGATACCCGTGATCGTGATCGGCGCCGGCAGCACAGCCTGGCTCACGCGGGTCATGCGCGCGAACCTGCTGGACGTGCTGAACTACCAGTACGTGCAGACCGCGCGCGCAAAGGGACTGAAGGAGAACGTGGTCATCTGGAAGCACGCCGTCCGCAACGCACTGCACCCGCTGATCATGTCCCTCGGCACCGCGCTTCCGACGCTGATCTCCGGCGAGGTGATCGTCTCGATCGTGCTGAACATCCCGTCGGACGGTCCGCTGTTCCTCGCCTCGCTGCAGACGAAGGACATGTACCTGGCGATCACGTTCGTGCTGCTGCAGTCGGTGCTGCTGGTCGTGGGCAACCTGCTGGCGGACTTCCTGCTGGCCTGGGCCGACCCGAGAGTACGTCTCGAGTAGGCGCGGGGTGGCAGAGGCACGTCGGAGTTAGACTCGGGAGGAGTGAGAGATGGCAGCCGCAAGAGGTGTGGCCGCGGAAGACGTCAAGAGGGCCAAGAAGAAGGACATAGGCCAGACGTCGCAATGGACCCTGATGCGCCGGCGCTTCATGCAGAACAAGCTGTCGGTGACCGGCGTGATCGGGCTTGCGATAATGTACTTCCTGGTGCTGTTCGCGCCGTTCTTCGCGCCGTACGCGCCGGACGACCAGGACTCGAACAACCAGTTCCAGGCGCCGACCTCGATCAAGCTCGCGAACGGGCACTTCGCCGTGTGCCCGATGGTGCAGAAGCTCAACACGAGCAACTTCACCTGGACCTACAAGCCGGACTGCAACAAGAGCGAGCCGATCCAGTTCTTCGCGCCCGGATTCAGCTACTCGATCCTCGGAATCCTGCACAGCAACATCCACCTCTTCCAGGTGAAGCCCCCGACGAAGATCTACATCTTCGGCGCGGACGACCTCGGACGTGACGTGCTCTCCCGCATCCTGTACGGTGGGCGCGTCTCGATGACGATCGGCCTCGTGGGGGTGACGATCTCGACGGTGATGGGCGCCGTGCTCGGCACGACCTCGGGCTACTTCGGGGGCGCGATAGACAACGTGATGCAGCGCGTGATCGAGCTGCTGCTCTCGATCCCGACGCTCTCGCTCTTCATGGCGATCGCCGCCGCGCTGCCCCAGGACATGTCCGTGATCAAGCGGTACTTCCTGATCTCGATAATCATCTCGATCATCGGGTGGACCGGGCTCGCAAGACAGGTGCGCGGCAAGGTGCTGTCCTACAGCCAGCAGGACTACACCGCGGCCGCGAAGCTCGCCGGCGCCGGGCACATGAGGATCATCCTGACGCACCTGGTGCCGAACTCCCTGAGCCACATCATCGTCGTGGCGATCCTGGCGGTGCCCGCGCAGATCCTGGCCGAGACCTCACTGAGCTTCATCGGCCTGGGAATGCTGCCGCCCGCGGTGAGCTGGGGAGTCCTGCTCGCGGCCGCCCAGCAGGTGCAGGTGGTCGAGCAGCACGTCTGGCTGCTGGTGCCCGCCGCGTTCGTGATCATCACGGTGACGCTCTACATGTTCCTCGGCGACGGGCTCCGCGACGCCGTGGACCCGTACAGCTAGGTCGGGAAGGAGAGAGTCGAATGGCAGAGACGATTCCGAGCGCCCAGAGCACCGAGATCAGACCCACCGGCGAGGACAACGTCATCGAGGTCCTGGACCTGCACGTGCACTTCTTCACCACGCTGGGGGTCGTGCGCGCCCTGAACGGCGTGACCTTCAAGATCCCGCGCGGGCGGGTGCTCGGCGTGGTGGGAGAGAGCGGCAGCGGCAAGAGCGTCACCGGCTTCTCGATCATGCAGCTCGTGCAGCACCCGGGCAAGATCGTCAAGGGACAGATCCTGCTGAAGGCGCGCAAGGACGATCAGCCCATAAACATACTCAAGTACGACCGGCACAGCCAGCAGATGCGCAACATCCGCGGCAACGAGGTCGGCATGATCTTCCAGGAGCCGATGACCTCGCTCAACCCCAGCTACACGGTCGGCAACCAGATCCAGGAGGCGATCCTCCTGCACCAGACGCCCGACAAGGACGAGGCTTGGCGCCGCACGGTGGACATCCTCCGAAGGGTCGGCATGCCCAACCCGGAGCGCATCGCGCGGAGCTACCCGCACGAGCTCTCGGGCGGCATGCGCCAGCGCGCGATGATCGCGATGGCGCTCTCGTGCACCCCCAGCCTGCTGATCGCCGACGAGCCGACGACGGCGCTCGACGTGACGACCGAGGCGCAGATCCTCGACCTGATGCGTGAGCTGCAGAAGGACATAGGCATGTCCATCATGTTCATCACGCACAACATGGGCGTGGTGGCACAGATGTGCGACGAGGTCGTGGTGATGTACCTGGGGAGGATCGTCGAGCGGGCATCGGTCGAGGAGATCTTCTACGACCCGAAGCACCCGTACACGGTCGCGCTGCTGCGCTCCATCCCGCGCATCGGGCTGAGCAAGGGCGAGAAGCTCGAGGTGATCAAGGGCGGCGTGCCCGACTCGTACTCGACGGTCACCGGCTGCCCGTTCCACCCGCGCTGCCCGAACTTCATGCCGGGCATATGTGACAAGGTGATGCCCGCAGAGACGCCGATAGAGGGCAACCCGCACCACACCGTGCGGTGCCACCTGTACCCCGGCAGCGCCGCGGAAGCGGAGGTCGAGACCAGCGGGCTCGCGCCGGGCACCGCGCCGGCCGCGAGCTGATGTCGCGCCACGGCGGAGAGCTGCTGTTGCAACAGCGGTCGTAAGGAAGAGCTATGAGCAGAGAACAGACAGAGACCATGATGGAGAGCCAGGTCAACCCCGAAGATGTGCTCCTCGAGGTCAAAGGGCTGAAGAAGCACTTTCCGATCCGCGGCGGCTTCCTGCGGCGGGTCGTCGGCCAGGTCAAGGCGGTTGACGGCATAGACTTCTACGTGAAGAAGGGCGAGACGCTCGGCCTGGTGGGCGAGAGCGGGTGCGGCAAGAGCACGACGGGACGCACGATCATCCGTCTCTACGACCCCACCGAGGGCGAGGTCATCTTCAACGACCCGGACATGGGACAGGTGCACATCGAGGAACTCGACTCGAAGGGGCTGCGCAAGGTCCGCCAGAACATGCAGATGATCTTCCAGGACCCGTTCTCCTCCCTGGACCCCCGCATGACCGTCGGACGGATCATCGGGGAGCCGCTGCTCATCAACGGGGTGGCGAAGGGGCGCAGGCTCAGGGAGCGGGTGGCGGAGCTGCTGACGGTCGTGGGGCTGCGGCCCGACCACGCCAGCCGGTACCCGCACGCCTTCTCGGGTGGCCAGAGGCAGCGCATCGGCATCGCCCGCGCGCTCGCCCTCAACCCCAAGTTCCTGATCTGTGACGAGCCGGTGTCGGCGCTCGACGTCTCCGTGCAGGCACAGGTGCTGAACCTGCTCGAGGACCTGCAGACGCAGTTCGACCTGACCTACCTGTTCATCGCCCACGACCTGAGCGTGGTGGAGCACATCTCCGACCGCGTCGCGGTGATGTACGTGGGCTACCTCGTGGAGATGGCCCCGGTCGAGCGGCTGTACTACAACCCGAAGATGCCGTACACCGAGGCGCTGCTCGCCTCCATCCCGAAGCCCGACCCCCGGAACCGGGCCAGGCCCGTGAGGCTGCCGGGCGACGTGCCGAGCCCGGCGAACCCGCCGTCCGGCTGCTACTTCCACCCGAGGTGCCAGTATGCGCAGGACATCTGCAAGGTGGAGCGACCACCGCTCCGGCTCGTCGGGCCCGACCACTGGGCGGCGTGCCACTTCGCGGACGAGCTGAACCTGAAGGGCGTGCCTCGCCTGGGCGAGAGCGCCGTGCTGCGCACGCCGAGCGCCGCGAGCACCATACAGGTCCGCGGGAGGCGGGTGACCTCCGAGCAGACCGGCGACGGAGAGGCCCGGACGGAGCAGCCGCAGCAACCGCCACGGCCGCCGCAGCAGTAGGTAGTGTGGGAGAGCGCGCTCTCCCACACTGCACAGCCCCACGAGACCCTCGGAGGTAGCTAAGGCGATGAACGACAGGGACACCCTGTACGTGCTGTTCACCATGGACTGCCTTCCGGCCGTCCGCAAGGCCACAGAGGGCGGCCCGAAGACCTGGGAGATCAGCGCCAGGTCCATCGAGAGCTTCTGCACCCAGCTCCACGCCGCAGGCTATCCGGTGACCCTCTTCGCCTCGCCCGACTGCGCCGAGGAGCACTCGCCGCTGCTCGAGGAGCTCACCGACGCGCTCGACGCCGAGCTCGGCCTGTACGTCAGCCCGAAGCTCGCCACCGACGGGCAGTACAAGCGCTACCTGGGGGCTTACGGCGAGGAGGAGCAGCGCGAGATCGTCAAGATAGCGATGGACCGGTTCATGGACGCGATGGAGCGCCGCCCACAGTCCTTCAGGTCCGCCGAGTTCTCGGCGAGCGACGATACCTTCGGGGTGCTGTACAGCCTGGGCTTTCAGCAGGGCTCGGTCTCCGCACCGGGCAGACAGGTGGCGAAGTACCAGGCGGTGTGGGTGGGGGCCCCTACTACCCCCCACTACCCCTCGCGCGACGACCGGCTCCAGGAGGGCGACCTGCCGTTCCTGGAGGTGCCCGTGACGACCGACCCGGATCGGGTGGTCGGCGGCGTCTCCGCGGAGCTGTGCGTGGATACGGGCAAGTTCGAGACGTGGCACAGGCAGATCATCGAGCGCCACCTGGAGAGCCTCGAAGCGCAGGACACCGCCTTCAAGCTGCTGTGCCTGTTCACGCGCAACGGCTCGGCGTACCATCAGAGGTCGGCCCAGCCCGCCGAGAACCTGGCACGCATCCTCGACCACCTGGAAAGCCTGCGCGAGAGCTACGAGATCGCGCCCGTCACACTCTTCGACGCCCATCAGCACTACATGCGCAGACGAGACGACGCGCCGAGCGGAGCGTAGGGCGGGGCGTCGTGGTATACAATTGACCGAAAACCTGAGTCGAATCGAGGACATAGTGATAGACCGCAAACCCGCGCGTTTCACCGGCATACGCACCTACAACGACCCGCTGGGCCGCTTCACCATCCGTCACCCGACCGACTGGGAGCAGTTCGAGCTCGAGGACGGACGCGACGGCGTGATGTGGGTCCCCGACACGCGGGACCTCGAAACCAACTTCTCGGTCTGGCTCACCGAGCTCGAGGAGGGCGTGGTGGCCGAGGACCTCGAGGCCCTGAAGGAGGGCGTGGACGAGGGGCTCGCGAGCCTGCCGGACTGCCACGTCGAGTCGGCGGAGGAGGAGACGATCTCGAACATCGTGAAGTTCGAGCGCGTGTTCACCTTCACGCACGACGGCCGGACGGCCAAGCGCAAGACCTGGATACTGTACGTGGACGTCTGGCAGATGGTGCTCACGTGGCAGGGGTCGACCGAGGAGGAGTACAAGTACTGGCTCGCGATGGCGAACTACTCCTTCGCCACGTTCAATCTGCCCGAGGCGCTGTGGTTCGCGACCGACCGCGAGCTCGAGGACTACCGCAAGGAGCAGATCGCCAAGCTCGAGGCCGAGGAGAAGCAGAAGTCCTCGTAGCCCCTTCCCGACGCCCCACTGGTGGCGGGGAGAGCCACGCGTGGCTCTCCCCGCCACCATTTCTGTATGGAATTCCCTGTGCTCGCTCCCCCCTCAGCCGGCTGGAACATCGGCACCCGGAATGTGGTTAAACAGAGTAGAGGCATTCGTCCATACTGACGGAAGCGTCATAAAACCGGGTTTACGAATTCATTCGGCGTTCAGCATCAGTGCATATACTGGGGCACATACAGCGAAGGCGAGGGTGTGGGCCATGGACACGATCTACACGTATCTGACGGACGTAGAGGCAGAGGCCGAGCGAGCGTTTCGCGCGGCGTACTGCGAGGAGTACAGCAGGGTGTACGAGCCCGGCCACGCGGGCGACAGAGCTCGCCTGGTGTACTGGAGCGAGCTGGCGGGCGCCGCCGGCAGGCTCGCCCGCGAGAGGGTGCTGCGAGAGGCGGCAGCCCTGGCCGCCGGCGAGCAGGACGAAGAGCAGGACCAGCACGCGGCCTAGCACCGCGAAGGGAATCGGCACATGCACCGGGAGCTCGACGGAGTCCGCAGGCTGCTCATAGTTGACGACGATCCCGATTCCGTGCGGCTGATCGTCGGGCTGCTCCGCGACGAGCCGATCAGGCTCCTGTGGGCCACGAGCGCGCACGCCGCGCTCGAGCTCGCGCGAATGCACTCGCCGAACGCGATCCTGCTCTCCTGGACCCTCCTCGAGATGAGCGGCAGCGAGCTGGCCGACCTGCTCGCCCTCGATCCCGCCACCGCCCGCATCCCGATCGTGCTGCTCAGCCTCGAGCCGTGGCTGTTCTCCGAGCGCAGCCGCTACAGAGTGGCTCAGGTCGTGAACCGGAACTACATCTGCGACGAGCTGGTGCCCCGGGTGCGCGACGCGCTCGGGCTGCCGCAGCCCTCCGATACGCCCTCGGAGGAGGTCTTCAGGCTGCGCGACCGCTCGCTGTGGTGGCGCAGGGAAGAGGCGGACTGGCGTCCGCATCTGCGCCGCTCCATCAGAGACACCATCCCCCTCTACAGGCTCGTCTCCCGCTAAGCTCGTTACGAGAGGCGCCAGGCACACCGGCTCGTCACCTCACGGATTATCGCCGCCCCGCGCTACCGCCCACATTCTCCACTCGTGCTCGCGTGCTCGTGCAGCCCGCACTCAGGATATCCACCGGTCAAGCCGCTACCTGTAGCGCCCGGCCTGCATCTCGTAGAGCGTCGCATAGTGCCCTCCCCGCGCGAGCAGCCCCGCATGCGTCCCAGCCTCCACGATACTCCCCTCGTCGAGCACGACGATCTGGTCCGCCATCCGCGCCGTCGAGAACCGGTGGCTGATCATCAGCGTCGTCCTGCCGGCCATCAACTCTCGGAACCGCTGGAAGAGTCGGTACTCCGCGTCCGCGTCCAGAGCGGCCGTGGGCTCGTCGAGCACGACCAGATCAGCCTCCCTGATCGCCGCCCTCGCCAGCGCTACCTTCTGCCACTCTCCTCCCGAGAGGTCGACGCCCCCCTCGAACCGCCGGGTGAGCCCGGTGTCGTAGCCTTGGGACAGCCCGGCCGCCACCTCGTCCGCACCAACCAGACGTGCCGCGCGCTGTACCATCGCTGCGTTCGCAGCTCCGAGGCGGCCGATCGCGATGTTCTCTCCAAGTGTCAGCGCGAGGCGCGCGAAGTCCTGATATGTCACCGATATTCGTCGGCGCAGCTCTTCGAGGTCGTACTCTTGGATCGGCACGCCATCGAACAGCACGAGGCCGGACGAGGGATCGTACATGCGCGTGAGCAGCTTGACGATCGTGCTCTTCCCCGCGCCGTTCACGCCGACGATCGCGGTCACCTCGCCCGCCTCGACCCGGAAGCTCACGTCCTCCAGCACGTCCTGGGTGCTCTCCGGGTACCGGAAGCGAACGTGTCGAAACTCCACAGTCGGAGCGCGCCAGCCGGACTCGCTTGGCTGCGGTTCGTGCGACGGGAGGCTGATCCGAGGCCGCGCGTCGTCCAGCAGACGGAATGTGCCGCTCAGCCTCAGCAGGATCTCGCCGATGATCCCGAGCCAGTTGGTGAGCGCCAGCAGGCGGTTCTCCGCCTGCACCACCGCGTTCAGATACAGCGCCACATCCCCCAGGGTCATCCGTCCGGCCCCGCTCTCGGTCGCCACGTACCACAGGCCACCGGCGAGGGCTATCGCGTGTAAGCCGCCGAAGACGGTGAACAAACGGAGCTGCGACATCCGCAGACGGCGTATCTCCGCGAGCGCGGCGCCGTGGTGCTCCTCGAAGCGTCCGAGGAAGAACCCGCCGATGCCGAACACCCGGACCTCCTTCGCCGCCACCGGGTCCGTGGTCATCTCCACGCAGTAGTCCATCTCGCGTGCGGACCGCGAGTGGTCCACCATCACCTGCCACCGCGCTCTGTTGAGCCGCCGCTCCACCATCAATCGGGGCAGGCTCAGCACGGCCAGGGCTACCGGCAACAGGGGGTTGAGGGTGCCCAACAGGATGAGCAGCCCTCCAAGGGTGATGGTCTCACCCAGCGCCCACTGGACACCCTGGAGCAGGCTGGGGGCACGCAGCGCCGCCTCCCGCGAGAGCTGGAGGGCATCCGCAAACTCGGGACGCTCCACGCGGTAGAGGTCGGGCATGCTCCGCCCCGCAGCCATGAGGGCTCGATCCACAACCGCTACCACCCAGTCCATCAGGGAGGACATCAGCACCGCCTGAGCCGGTCGCATGGCGGCCGGCAGCAGCAGCGTCAGAGCGTACAGGACCCCGAGGGGTATCGAGGCGCTCGCGTGCACCGTGAGTGAGTCCACGAGCCGCCGGACGAGCCACACGCCCGCCACGGGCATGGCGTTGCCCGCCGCGACCAGGACCACGTAGGCCGCGAACATCCAGGGGGATGCGCTCAGGACGAGCCGGACGCTCCTGAGCACCAACCTCGATCCTGCAGGAGGCCGCACGCGAAGCCCGGGAAGCTTCCCGGCAAGCCGGATCACTCTCCTGCCTCCTCGTCTCTCAGGTACTGGGCGGCCTGCAGGGTGTACAGCCTCGCGTACACCCCTCCCCTCGCCATCAGGGACTCGTGGCTGCCCTCCTCACGGATCCGCCCCCCATCCAGATACAGGATCCGGTCGGCGATGCGCACGATCGAGAGCCTGTGACTGATCAGCAGCGTCATCTTGCCCCCGGCCAGCTCGCGGAACCGAGTGTACACCTCGTACTCGGTGCGTACGTCGAGGGCGGCGGTCGGCTCGTCGAGCACCAGCAGCTGGCCGTCCCGGAAGGAGG
>CADDYR010000009.1 GCA_902810765.1 Chloroflexota bacterium | reverse complement strand
GGCACTCCCGGGGAGGCCGAGCCCGTCGAGCATGCATCTGGCCGTCTCGCGGTCGGCATCGGAGACGACCCCCGCGAGCCCGAGGAAGACTGCGCGCACGCCACCGATGGGATAATCACCACACGCCTGGCGCACGGCGTCGTGGATGCCGCGGCGTGCCTCCTCCACCCCGACGTCGTCGTAGTTCGAGGGGCCACCGGCGCCGACGCCGAGCAGGCTGCCCGACTCGTCGTACAGCGCGCAGCGGGTGCTCGTCCCCCCGCCGTCTATGCCCAGGACGCAAGCCATTACGGGCGATCTCCTGTGCCGTGGCTCACGCCAAGCCACCCTCTCGCCGAGGATCCCACGCGAGGGCCGCGTAGATCTGCACCATCGCGGCCTGTTCCAGCAGCTGGACGGGCTTGTACGCGTCGAACCTGAACAGCCCGGTGCTCGGGTCTCGGTACGACTGCCACACCTCGTCCGCGTACGCTTGCATCGCCTGACGGTACTTCGGGTCGTGGTGGACAGAATCGAGCAGGAGCAGGTTCTTGAAGAATATGGCGTCGAAGATCGGTGGCTGGATGTAGTACCGCCCGCCGCTACCGAAGTACTGCATCGCCGCCTGTGCCGTGTGCTCCGCCTGGCGCAGGTACGTGGTCTCGCCGGTGATGCGGTACAGGAGGGCCCCGGCGCCGACCATCGCTCCGTCGTTGTAGATCCACAGCGCCTTGTTGATATTGCCCTGCATGTCTATGTCGTTCCAGTACAGGCCCTCGGGCGACTGCATGCAGGTACGGGTCCACTCGTACATCCTCTTGCCCCATTCGAGGTAGCTCTCTTTGTGGGTGAGCTCGTACAGGTGCAGCGCGAACTCCGAGCTGAGCGCGGTGACGTTCGTCGCCTTGATGGGCTTGTACCACGTCCCTTGTGTCCAGTAGAGGCCACCCGGGCACTGTGCAGGGTTTTCGTCCCAGGCGGACACGATGAGCTCGAAGACCTGTTCGGCACGGTCCAGCAGCGTCTTGTCGCCAGTCGCACGGTAAATGCGCTCCAGTTCGAGCCCGACCACCGCGTTGTCGTCGTAGTAGATGTCCCCTCCCTGACCAAGAGGCGGAGGCAGGTACGAATCGTAACCGGGCGGGCTCTTCTGGTCGTCCCAGTACAGACTGAGGGCGTCCACGCGATCTCGCACGTCACCACTGTAACCCGCACCAACTCTGGGCAGCCCTGCCATGTCGACCGTGGCTGCGGTGGCTTCCCGCAGCTCCCAAAGGTAGGAGTAGGGGTTGTCGGACGGCTGCTTCGGATATTCCTCAAGATACAGCTTGTGTCCGTCCACTCCCAGGTAGAAGTACTTCTGCAGCGCGTCGTACGAGGCGACCGCCCGCTCCAGATTGGAGTGTTGCCTGGACGCGGCTCCCGCGTTGCTCACTCCCGGACCCAGGACGCCGGTCAGTGCAACGATGATCGCAAGTCCGATGATGAGATGCCTTCGTAGCATCGCTCTCACCTCCAAGAGCTCTATTCGTCTCCTCTGGCCGATGCCGGGATTCTAATCCGGCTGACCATTCGGAGCAACAGAAACGAACACAGGTGGGAGAAATTGTGCGAACACGCTGGTAGGCGTCAAGAGGCGATGCGGACGTCCACTCCACGCTCGGCGAGCTCGCCGAGCACCGAGCGCGGGGCGCGGTCGTCGGTGACGAGTACATCTATCTCGTCCAATCGGAAGGTCTTCGTGAAGGAGCGCTGGCCGAACTTGGTGGAGTCGAGCAGCATCACGGTCTTGCCCGCGGCGGCGCGCATCTCCATCTTCACCTGGCTCTCGAGCAGGTTGGGGTCGGTGAAGGCGCCCTCGGGGGTGAGCCCGGTCGCCGAGAAGAAGGCGACGTGCGCGTGCAGCTGGCGGTAGAACTGCTCGGTCATCGGCCCGACGAAGGTGGAGGACACGGTGCGGAGGATGCCGCCCGTGCAGATGATCGTGTGAGTGTTCCCCAGAGACTGGAGGGCGGCGACCGTCCGCAGGCCGTTCGTGACGACGGTGAGCTCGGAGAAGCGTGCCAGATGCGGCACGAGGCAGGCGACGGTCGTGCCGCCCTCCAGGATGATCACCTGGCCGTCGCGCACGAAGTGGTGAGCGGCGTACGCGGCGATCCTATCCTTGAGGTCCTCATGCGCGCTCTTCTTCGCGCTGAACGGCGGCTCGCCCGCCGCAGAGCCGATATACACCGCGCCACCGTGGGTGCGCTCGAGCAGCTGCTCCTCCTCGAGGCTCTCCAGGTCCCTGCGTATCGTCATCTGAGAGACGTCGCACAGCGCGCTCAGCTCTGCGACGCTCGCGCTCCCGCGCCGTGCGAGGTGCTCGATGATGAGTTGCCTGCGCTGCAGAGGCAGCAAGGTCTCCTCCGTTTCCGACGCATGTTACCACGGACACGTTTAGAGTCTACGTCGGGCGCAGCCTGGCCCATGGAGTGCGGGGCCACGTACTCGCTGTCGCGGTCGTACACCTCCCCGTGCCGATTTCGGCACGGGGAGGTGTAGCGTGGCGCTGCCCATTACGCGGCCGTCGAGCTCGGCCACGAGCCTGGGCAGCTAGGCCCGGACGCGCGTGCGCTCCTCGACTTCCTTCGCGTAGGCGAGGTTGTCGCGCGTGCGCTCGTAGAGCGGCTGCTCGGAGGAGAAGTCCTCGAACGACACCCAGCCGTCGTAGCCGACGGCGCGCAGGGCGGAGAACAGCGCCTCCATGTCGACGATGCCCTTCTTGATGGGCGCCCAGGTGGCCCTCCACTCGGTGCTGCCGTCGGGGCGAGTGCCCGCCTCCTCCCACCGGGAGTTCTTGAGGTGGACGTGCGCGAGGTATGGCCCGAGCACCTCCAGCCCCAGCCGGTACTGCTCGTAGCCCTCGTACACCATGTTTCCCGCGTCGTGGATTATGCCCACGTGCTCGGGATCGAGCCCCTGCACGAAGGCCGCCGCCGCGCTTGCGCTCGGCGTGATGTTGCCCATGTGGATCTCGATGAGCGCGCGCACTCCGTACTGCCTGGCCAGGCTCGCGACCTCGGCGTACTGAGCTCGCGCCCGGTCGCGCACCTCGAGGTAGCTCGCTCCCGGCTCGTACCGAGGCACGCCGACGCGCAGCTGCGGCGCGCCAAGCCGTACCGCGCCCTGCATCGCCTTCTCGACCGACTCCGGATCGTCGCACGCGACGTAGGTACCGACGGAGGGGATTTGGAGTCCCGCCTCCTCCGTGAGCTTGCGGACCCGTGGAGCCTCCTCGAGGAACGTCGCGAACGGGATGGTGCAGCGGTTGCCTGACCAGTTCCCGATCCTGCCATCAGCAGCCGGTTGCTGGTCTACCACCCTCCACTCGACCCCGTCGTAGCCCAGCTCTCGGAGCTTCGTGACAGCTTCCTCCGGCGTCCACTCCGGCAGTCCGACGGTGAAGACCGCGAAGCGCATTCGGCCTCTCCTCTCTGCTTTCCTCCCACACGTTCGGCTGTGCAATATAGCAGAGTTGCTCGGTACCGGGGGCAGAGTGGCGCGCTCTCTACTACTCGATCCTCAGCGCTCGGTCGCGGCTCGCAGCGGCTCGATGACCTCCTGCGCCAGCCGGTGCGAGACGCCCTCGGGATACGGAGGCTGGAGCATGAGCACGATGTGCGTCGCCCCCGCCTCGATGTACCCACGAGCCGCGTCGCGTGTGGCGACGAGATCGTCGTACCTCACGCTCAGCTGGATCGAGCGCTGGATAGTCGCGGGGTCTCGACCGATGGCGGCGCAGTGCTGCTCGAGCACCTCGTTCTTGTGCCGGAACGTCTCGACCGAGCCGCCGGTAACGTTCCACACGTCCGCGTACCTCGCGACCACCCTGAGCGTGAGCTGCTCCCCGCCGCCCCCGATCACGAACGGCGGGTGGGGCTTCTGCACCGGCTTCGGCTCGCAGCGCGCACCCTTCAGGCGATAGTACCTGCCCTCGAAGTCGGGCGCGGTCTCGGTCCACATCCGTCGTATGACCTCGCAGGCCTCTCCGAGCATGCGTATGCGCCGGCCCGGCGGCGGCAGCTCGATCCCGTACGCGTCGTGCTCGAGCTCGTTCCAGCCCGCGCCGATGCCGAAGTCGAGCCTGCCGTTCGAGACGACATCCACCGTCGCGGCCATGTTCGCGAGCACCGCAGGATGCCGGTAGGTGTTGCCGGTGACCATCAGCCCGACGCGCAGGCGCTCGGTGAGCGCGGCGAACGCGGAGAGCAGCGTCCAGCCCTCCAGGCACGGACCAGTCGGGTCGGGGCCGAGGGGCATGAAGTGGTCGAACAGCCACGCGTGCTCGATCGCCGGTACCGAGTCCGCCTCCCTCCACACCCTGAGCATGTCCTCGTAGGTCGTGTGTTGTGGGGAGGTCTTGATCCCGAAGCTGAGTTTGGTCATAGCGTGTGTTTCCTCCTCGATTGGCGCAATTGTAGCCGATGGGAGGAATTCACCGTTCGGGTGGGGCGCCCAGCTGATCGTTGTACTTCTTCAGCGCGTCGTCGAGCGCCTCTCGCAGGATGCTCGCCTCGTTCCGCCCGAGCGTCTTCGCGAGCCTCGACAGCCTCTCGAGCTGGGTCTGAGTGTAGTAGCTCGTCTTCGTGACCATCCGGCTGTCCGCGAGGGGCAGCGCGACCTTGTTCCGCCCGCTCTCCTTCGCGATGTAGAGAGCCTCGTCCGCCTGCCGCATCAGCTCCGCGTCGGTCTGACCATGAATGGGGAACGCCGCGAGCCCGATCGAGCAGGTGATGCGCACGCCCGGCAGCCCCTCGAACTCGAGCGAGCCCACCCTCCTTCTGAGCTCCTCGAGGAGGGTGAAAGCATCGTCCAGGCGGGTGTCGGGCAGCGCGCCCCCGAACTCGTCCCCGCCGTACCGGGTGAGCACGGCGGTCTCGGGCAGGGCTTCCGTGAGCGCGCCCGCGACCCTCGTCAGCACCGCGTCGCCTCCCCCGCGCCCGTGCCTCTGGTTGATGGCCAGGAAGTCGTCCAGGTCGAACAGGAACAGGCTCAGCGGCCCATCCGACTCCCTCGCCCGTGGCAGCAGCTCCTCCCGAAGCAGGTGCCTGAAGTAGTCCGCAGTAGCCAGCCCGGTCATCCTGTCGGTCGCGGCCAGCTCGAACGTGTTGGGGTATCCCATCGCCTCACCTCTCATATTGTGCGTAATATACATATGTATGCACAGATACATTACTGCTTCTGCGCCTCGAAGTCAACGCCATGTCGGGCATGCCCAGGAGCACACCTATTGGTACGGGTGCCTGACCGTTCTTCCACATTGTCGGCAGTCCGTACTTGCACATCTTCACGGTCTATAGTATTAATAGATCGTGAAGATGTGAGGTGTGGAGCAATGGCAACGCGATGTGAAGTCCCGGATGTAGTCCTGGCGCTTGCAAACTCACGACGACCGCGGAGGCCATCTGGAACAAGAACTTCTACGTACACGGATCCACTGGCACTACCGGAGTCCGCTCAGGGCTTCTTGTGGGGATTACTGCCCGACGTCACACCGATCGACATAGATGTGTGTTTGGAGGACCTGCGCCTGCTGCGCAAAGCCTTGGAAGAAATCGTTACAACCCTGACTCATTCCAACGCACGCTCTACCCGAGGTTCTGGAAGCCGTATCCCCGAGGCATCGCGCAGGCTCCTCAACTCGCTGGCATCACGCTGTGCCTGGACCCAGCGCCTCACACTGGATCTAAATCTGGACGAGCAGCCGGTGGGCGAGGACCTCGTGGGGCGTATCGCCTCGACCTGTGTACGAGAGCTGGCCGACTGCGATCCGACACGCCTCAAGGTATGTGAGCGCGAGGAGTGCGGCCTGTTCTTCTACGACACCACTCGCAATCGGAGCGCGAGATGGCACGCCGAGAATCCGTGTGGCTGGCGTGAGAGAGCCGAGCGGCGACAAGAAAGGTGAGTAACGTGAAACGGCTATGGTGGACATTGTTGGTCTTCACTACCGGGACCAACCTGGCGACCCCGCTCTTCCCTCTCTACCAAAGCAGGTTCGGTATAGGCACCACGGATATCACGCTGCTGTTCACGATCTACGCAGTGTGCTTGTTGCCCTCGCTGTTGCTGATAGGTCCTCTCTCCGACCGTGCTGGGCGCAAGAGGATCATACTCCCTATGCTCGTGGTCATGACGCTGGCCTCGCTGCTCTTCGCCTTCGCCTCCACACCAGCGATGTTGTTCGCCGCTCGAGCCCTACAGGGCGTGGCGACGGGAGGCTTCCTCGGGGCTTGTACGGCGTTTATGGCCGAACAGAGGGATGCCGCTCAGCGCCCCAGGACGCTGCTGCTCGCGAGCTTCACGACGATGCTTGGGTTCGGGCTGGGGCCTGGGCTAGCAGGTGCGTTGGTGCAGTACGTAGGCCGGGACCCTTATCAGATGCCCTTTCTGCTGCACGTATCGCTCATGCTCACCGCCGTAATCGCATCCTCCACCGTCGCCGAGACTGTTACCCGCACACGCTCCTTGCGCCCGCGCGTGGCTATCGGCGTGCCTCGGGGCGTCCGAGCGGCTTTCTTCGGGTTCATCGCTCCCGCAGGCTTTGTCTTCTTCGCCCTGAACGGCACGGTGATAGCACTCATACCGTCGTTCACGGTATCCGTGCTCCATCTGCACAACCTAGCCACTGCAGGAGGGCTGGTATTGCTGTTGATGCTCGCTGGTGGTGTAGCGCAAGTGCTGGCGCGCGACACCGACCTGTTGAGGCTCACAAGGTGGGGATTGGTGCTCACGGCCGCCGGAGCTTTCGTGATCATCGCGGCCTCTCCCACTCACTCGGTGGCGACACTGCTTCTGGGGATGATCATCGAGGGCGTGGGCAACGGCTGGACCTTCAAGGGCAGTCTGGCACTCGCGGGCAAGGTCGCGACTTCAAAAGCTCAAGCGCAGGTCATCTCCAGCTACTACATGGCAGCGTACATCGGGTTCAGCGTACCGGTCTTCTCGGTCGGCCTGTTGTCGGCAGTGCTGGGCCTCACGCCTGCACTGCTCCTGTTGTCGAGTGTCCTGGCCATCGGCGTCATCGCTATCATCCTTGGCTCGGATGTGACGATGGAGGAAGCCACGGCACGACAATCAAGCCGCAGCGATACGCCAGCAGCATGCGAGCAAACCGTCCAAGACAACAGATGAAGCGCTTGTGAGGCTGGCAGGAGGCTCCCCGCGGCCTCCCGCGATCATCGCCGTACCCTCCGATCACCCCGATGCCGAGCGCGAGGGCGCGATCAGGAGGGCATCCTACACCTTCCTGATCTCTCCGTCCCCGCGATGACGCCGCAGCTCCAGGCTCCCGACGCAGCCATTACGGAGCGCCGCTGTCCGGTCCCCGTCGCCGGGGCAGAGCCTGTCGCTCGTCTTCCGACTCCGGCTCGTGCAGCGCGCGTCTACGGACCTGTTCGTACAGTCAGGAGCACGTGATCTCGACAGCGGCGAACGCGGCGATCCCCGGCCAGATGGGGACGGAGTGATAGAAGGAGTGCAGCAGCGGGCCGGTGCTAGCGAGGACAGTTCCGTGCAGCACGATCCACACGTTCCCCGTGATCCGTCTGATAACCCTTATCTGGCTCAGGAGGACCATCGCGACCAGGAGCCCGAGCGTCGCGAGCACGGCGCCCGCGGGACCACCGTACGCCTGCGCGATCCCTACTACCAGCAGAGCCACGGCGCCAGAGAGGGCTTCGACCACGCACCCGGGCGGTACCGAGCAGCCCCGGTCGTCCGTCCGAGGGTTGCGGATGCACATCTGATCCAGGCCCAGCGGGTCTATCATCTCCGAACCACACCCCGGCCCTCCCCGCAAGCAGGGAGGCAGCCACTCTCCCCCACAATGCCGGGGATGAATCCGCACCACTGCCACACAGCATCGGTGCGAGCCATTGTAGTGTCACCCCCAACCGGTGTCGCTCCAAGGCCGCCCCGCACCTGTCATTCTGAGGCCGCGGGCCGAAGAGTATGTTCCGGGATCTGCCCTTCCAGATCCTACGCCTTCCGCTCAGGATGGCCGGCCGGGTAGACAGAACATCCTTCGCGAATCCTTGTCGCTTCGACAAGCTCAGAGCAGGCTCTTGAGCGAAGGGTTCAGGATGGCACCCGGTAGTAGTACGGTGCTCGTCCGGCGTCGGGGATGCGCGGGACAAGCCCACGCCCCGCGGTCATATCACGAACGCTACCGCTGGTCAATCGGGACGAAACTGGTGTCGTACGGGCCGACGTACTCCGACTGGGGTCGGATGAGTCTGCCCGTCGCCTGCTGCTCGAGCACGTGGGCGGTCCAGCCCGCCGTGCGGCCCACGGCGAAGGTCGGGGTGAAGAGGTCGCGCGGCAGGTCGAGCTCGCGCAGCAGGAGCGCGGTGTAGAACTCGACGTTCGTGTTGAGGTTGCGGCCGGGCTTCGCCTCCGCGAGCACCTGCACCCCCACCCTCTCCACCTCGCGTGCGAGCTCGAGCGCCCGCTGCTCGCCCGTCTCGTCCGCGAGCGCCACCGCGGCCTGGTACAGCACCTCCGCCCTTGGATCGCGCACCTTGTAGACCCTGTGCCCGAAGCCCGGGAGACGGTGTCCGTGCGCGACCGCGTCCCGCATCCACGCCTCGGCGCGCTCGGGCGTGCCTATCGCCTCGATCATCTCGAGCGCGGGGCCGGGCGCGCCACCGTGCAGCGAGCCCTTCAGAGCCCCGAGCGCCCCCGTGACTGCGGAGACCATGTCCGAGGCGGTGGAGGCGATCACGCGCGCGGTGAACGTCGAGGCGTTCATCCCGTGATCCGATACGGTCACTAGGTAGGTGTCGAGCCCCTTCACCTTCGCGGGATCGGGCTCCCTCCCGCTCAGCCCGTACAGATAGTTCGCGGCGATCCCGAGGTCCTCGCGAGGCTCCACTGGCGGCTGACCGGAGCGCAGCCGCTGGTACGTGGCCACGATCACCGGCACACGGGCGAGGAGCTTCGCCCCGCGCTCGAGGTTCGCCTCGGGCGACTCGTCCTCGGGGTTTGGGTCGTCGCAGGTGAGGGAGGCCGTGGCGAACCGGAGGGCATCTATCGGCCCCATGCGCCGCGCGGCCAGCTCGATCGCCCCCCGCGTCTCCTCGGGCAGCCTGCGGTAGCCCGCGAGAGTCTCGAGTAGGCCGTCGAGCTCGCTCCGCTTAGGCAGCGTGCCGTGCCACAGGAGGTAGGCGACCTCCTCGAAGCTCGTGTTCCCCGCGAGCTCCTCGACGCTGTAGCCCCTGATCGTCAGCCTGCCCTCGTGCCCGTTCACGTCGCTCAGCGTCGTGCGAGCGGCCACGACCCCCTCGAGGCCGTCAGCGGCCGCAGCGCGAGGGTTGCCCCTGTCCCCAGCCCCGTGTGTCGACATGTCTTGCATCTCTTCCTCTTCGGTACGGGCGGTCGCCCGCGGCGTTTGTGCTCGCACTCAGCATAGATACACCCGTCCGACCCTGTCAACGGCCGAGAGGGGTGCTGCTGGAGCCACGACTCCGCTCATTCCGGCGCCGGCCGCTCGAATCCCTCGCCCCCTCTGCGCGGCAGCAGGAAGATCGCCACGAGCGCGAGCACGGCCGTCGCCGCCTCCAGCACGTACGCCCAGTGGATCCCCTCGGACAGTCCCAGCCGGACCGCGTGACGCAGCGCCCCGTCCATCGTGCTCGCCTTCGCCGGATCGAGGAGCGAGTTGATCAGGTCGAGGGATCGGGCAGATGAGCCGGATGGCGCGTGCCGGGCTACCGCCCGCGCCAGGACCCCGTTGATCACGCTCCCGAGGGCCGCCACCCAGATCGTCGCGCCCAGGCTCCGAACGAACAGATTCGACGCGGTCGCGCTGCCCCGGGTCTCCCAGCCAACCTCGTTCTGGATGCCGACCACGAATGCTGTGGTCGAGAACCCGAGCCCGAGCCCGCACACGAAGGAGCACAGACCGACGTACGCGGCGCCGTAACCCGGCCCGATGGGCAGCAGTAGCAGCACTCCGAACAGCAGCAATCCTCCTCCCAGGATCGCCGTGGATCTGTAGCCCCACGAGGTGAGCACCCTGCCGGTCAGCGTCCCGGCGAGCGTCCAGCCGATGGACATCGCGGCCACCGCGGCGCCCGCGACGGTCGGCGAGGAGCCGAGCACGCCCTGGGCGAAGAGCGGCACGTAGCTGATGACGCCCGTCATCACGCCGCCAATCAGGAAGCTGGCTAGGCTCGCGGCGGCGATGTAGCCGTTCCGGAGGAGACCGAGGGGCAGCACGGGCTCGCCTACGCCCCGCTCGATCCGGAAGAACGCGGAGTAGGAGACCACGAAGAGACCGAAGAGCGCGAGGCTCTGCGCGCTCAGCCACGGCCAGTCCCTTCCGCCCGAGGTGAGCCCGAGCAGCAGAGCCGCGGTGCCCAGCGCGAGCGTGAGCGCACCGGCATAGTCAATGCGATGCTTTCGGACCTGCAGGTGCTCGTGGTAGCAGAGCACGATCGTCGGCACGGCGAGCAGGGCGACGGGCAGGTTCAGGTAGAAGATCCAGCGCCAGCTAGTGTGCTCGACGATCAGCCCTCCGAGTGCGGGACCCGCCACTGCCGCCACTCCCCAGACGCTGCCGATGAGCCCCTGAACGCGCGCCCGCTCGCGGGGAGGAAAGATGTCTCCGGGTATCGTGATGGCGACCGGTAGTATCGCCCCGCTGCCCACGCCCTGGATGCCCCTGTAGATCACGAGCTGCGTCATGTCCTGGGCGGAGCCGCAGAGCGCCGAGCCCGCGATGAACACGGCAACGCCCGCCAGCAGCACGCGCTTCCTGCCGTAGAGGTCCGCAAGCTTCCCGAAGATCGGCACGGTTACCGTCGAGGTCAGCAGGTAGATCGAGAACACCCAGCTGTACAGCCCGAACCCGCCGAGGATCCCTGTGATCGTGGGCATCGCGGTGCTCACGATGCTGCTGTCCATCGCTGCGAGGAACGTGGCGAGCATGAGCCCGGCCAGCACGAGGCGGACCGATGCCTCGGAACGATACCCGCGCTCGGTGACCTCCGTCACTTCCCTCGACCGTCCCTTCCCGCCGCGCTGCCGCGGCGCCTATACTTGTCAGCGTCCATAGCAATGGAGAGCCAGTACCTGTGAGCGGCAGACTCAGCGTCTTCTACGGCCCGGAGATCCAGTCCTACTACTTCGGCCCCGGGCATCCGTTCAACCAGCGCCGCGTCGAGCTCGCCGTCGAGCTCATGCGGGCGTGCGGGCTGTTCGAGGACAACCGCCTGCGTCCCATCGAGCAGGCCACGGAGGAGGACGCGCTGCTCTTCCACACCGGGAAGTATATCCGCTTCCTGCGCTCGGTGAGCAAGACCGGCGAGGGCTATCTGGACCTTGGCGACACGCCAGCCTTTCCCGGCTGCCTGGATGCCGCGCTCTGGGGCGTGGGCGGCACCCTGCGTGCGCTCGATACCGTAATGTCCGCCGAGGGTATCGCTTTCAGCGTCGGGGGCGGGTTCCATCACGCTCACCCCGGCCGCGCGTCCGGCTTCTGTATCCTGAACGACGCCGCGATCGCGCTCGCCGTCGCCCGCCAAAGGTATGGGGTGTCGCGTGCCCTGTACCTCGACGTAGACGTGCACCACGGCGACGGCGTGTTCTATGGATTTCGGGACCAGGACTGGCTGCTCGACGTGGACTTCCACGAGAGCGGCCGATACATATTCCCGGGGACCGGCTTTGTGGACGAGCTGGGCGAGGGCACCGCACGGGGGCTGAAGCTCAACCTCGTGATGGAGCCTTTCGCCGGGGACGACGCCGCAGAGCTCGGGTGGTGCGAGGTCGCCGAACCCGCCATCCGTGCGTTCCGTCCCGAGCTCCTCGTCGTTCAGTGCGGGGCTGACGCCCACGCGAACGACCCACTCGCGCACGTCGAGTGGAGCACGGGGCCGTACATGCGGATCGCGCGGTCGGTCTCGGACCTTGCACGAGAGCTGTGCGACGGCAGGCTCCTGCTCCTCGGCGGCGGCGGCTACAATCCCTCGAACGTGTGCGCGTGCTGGGCGGCGATAGCGCTGACGGTCGCGGGAATGTCGCTGCCCGAGGAGACGCCGCTGGGGTGGAGGAGCCTCTTCGAGGATACATACGGACGCGAGGCCCCGAGGACGTTCCTCGAGCCCGAGACGAGCGACGGCAGGGCGCTCGGGGCGATGGAGGCCACCGTGCGCCAGCTCCGCGGCCACAGCCCCCTCCTGGCATCGTGAGCGCTACCTTCTACGTCGTGCGCCATGCGCGGACCGCGCCGGACGGGCGCCCGAGCCGGGAGTGGCAGCTGTCGGAAGAAGGCGAGCGGCAGGCTCGCGAGCTCGCGCTCGCCACCTTCTGGGAGCGGGTTCACGCGATTTACTCGAGCCCCGAGCCCAAGGCGGTCGCCACGATCTCTCCCGCGGCCGCTCGCCACCGTCTCCCCGTGGTGACGCTCGGCTGCCTCCGTGAGGTGAGGAGACCGGCGCGATGGATACCCGACTACGAGGCCGAGGTCAGGTGCTTCTTCGAGGGCGCGCACGAGGGGTGGGAGTCACTCGCGGATACGCGGACCAGGATGAGGTCCTGCCTCGAGCGCATCCTCGAGGAGGCCGCGGGCGACGTCGCGGTCTGCGGGCACGGCCTCTCGCTCGCGGCCTGGATGTCCTCTCTCAGTGGAGGACAGCAGGATCCGTTCGACCTCTGGCGCTCCGTCGGCTTCTGCGGGGTCGCGGTCGTCCGCGATGGACGGGTCGTGACCGGATTTGTGTGCCCGCGGCAGGTCTACTGATTGGCGCGCTCGATCAGGGCCTCGTAGCGGTCCACATCTCCCCGGATAACGTCCAGGCTCGACCTCCAGAAGCTCTCGGTGCGTATGTTGATCCCGAAGCGCTCGGCGAGGCTCGCGGCGTCGGCCAGCCCGGTGGACGAGAGCAGGTCGTCGTAGCCGGCCCGGAAGGAGTCCGGATCCTCCCTGTACTTTGCGTACAGCCCGAGGCCGAAGAGCAGGCCGAACATGTACGGGAAGTTGTAGAACGGGCGCGCGGCGCTGTAGTAGTGGCTCTTCACCGCCCACATGTACGGGTGAAGGGCGTCGGGGTCGAGGCCATCTCCATAAGTGTCCTTCTGGGCCCGCACCATCAAGGCGTTGAGCTCGTCCACCGACAGCTCGTGCTTCAGACGCCCCTCTAACACCGCCTGCTCGAACAGGAACCTGCTGGTGATGTCCACCACGACCTGGCAGGAGCCCTGAAGGGACTCCTCCAGGATGGCGATCTGCTCCTGCTCGTCTGCGTCGCGCAGCGCGGCCTGGAACACGATCGTCTCGCAGAAGATGCTGGCGGTCTCCGCGAGCGTCATCGGCGTGGCCTGCTGCAGCATCGTCCTGCCCGCCTTGTTCAGGTTGTGGTAGGCGTGGCCGAGCTCGTGCGCGAGTGTGCTCACGCCGCCGAACGCCCGCTTGTAGTTGGTGAGCACGCGCGACTCGTCACCGCGCAGCGACATGCAGAACGCGCCGTCCACCTTCCCCTCGCGCGGCTCCGCGTCTATCCAGCGCTCCTCGAACGCCCGGCGCGCGAGCTCCCGCAGCTTCGGAGAGTACGTGCCGAACTGCTCCTGGATGTATGCAGCCGCCTCCGGGAACTCCCACGTGCGCGCCGAGCCGCCCACGGGGGCGAACAGGTCGTACCAGGCCAGCACGTCCAGGCCGAGCGCACGGGCCTTCGCCCGGAGGTAGCGACGGAAGTCGGGGAATGACTCCCGCGCCGCCGCGAGCATCGCGTCCAGCGTCTCCCGATCAATCCGGTTGTTGAAGAGCGCCTTGTCCAGGGGAGAGCCCCATCCCTGCCTGCGGTCGAGCGTGTTCGACTGCCCCTTGATGCTGTTCAGCGCGGCCGCCAGGGGCAGTGCAGCCTGCTTCCACGCCCCGAGCTCCGCCTCGTACGCGGTGCGCCGAACCCCGCGATCCGGATCGTACGCGAGGTTGCGCACCTCGCTCATCGGCAGCACGCGCGTCTCGCCGTCGAGCGTCACCGGAACGGTCAGCTGGGAGGTGGCACTGCTGTGCAGCTTGCTCCACGCGACGCCCGCGACCACGTTCAGCTCGGCCGCCAGCGCCTCCTCCGCGGGGCTCATCAGGTGCTCCGACTCGGTCCTGGCCTCGCGCAGGGCGAACTCGTGCTCCCTCGCGACCTCCGAGCGGCGGATCAGCTCCTCGACGTCGAGCGAGCCTATCCAGGCGGTCAGCCGCACGCTCAGCTGGGACATCAGCACGCTGTGCTGCTGCAGCTCGCTCAGGCGCGCCTGCGCCGTATCGTTCCGGGAGTCCGTCGTGACGAACCCCTGGATGTACGCGCCGAGCGTCCGGAGCTCGTCGAGCAGCGCGTTGTACCGCCGTATGACCTCCTCGAACGTCCGCACCGTCCCGTCATCGAGCGGCGCCGGTTCCTGCTTGCCGACGTCGTTCTCGTCGAAGAACGATGCCAGCTGTGCGATGTCTCGGACGGCCCGGTCGAACGCCTTGGCGAACTCCGGCGACTCGAGTCCGGGGTAGACGGCGCTCATGTCCCAGTGCGGCAGTTGCTGGACAGCGCTGGTCACTGTGAATGCCCCTTTCCTGGAGATCAACTTGCACCACGAGTCGGTCACCGTATCTTACACGCAGCAGTCATCGGCGGGCAAACGTCGTGGGCTGGCGAGCGCCCCTGGTTGGTATACTGACCGTCGCCTCGGGCGCCGTCGCGCCTTGCCATGATCGGGCGGCCCATCCCGCAATCGGGGGAAGCTGTGAGCCATGACCATCCTCCCATAGCCAGGACACAGACTTGACGACGCTCGCGCTCGTCCTCGTGCTCGTCGCCGCCTGCTTCCACGCCACCTGGAACCTGCTCGCGAAGCGAACGGGCGGCGCGGTCCCGTTCATCTGGCTGGTGTCTCTGCTCGCCGGCCTGATCTACCTCCCGCTCGCGGTCGGCGCCGTGGTCGTCGCGCGCCCGGCGATGACGTGGTTGAGCTACGCTTTTATCCTGGGGAGCGTGCTGCTGCAGACGGGCTACCTGGTGTTCCTGCAGCTCGCCTACCGGAAGGCGGACCTCTCCGTCGTCTACCCGATAGCGCGCGGTACCGGGCCCATGATCGCCTCCGGAATGGCGATACTGATCCTCGGCGAGCGCCCGTCGGGGCTCGCGCTCGTGGGCACGCTCCTGATCGGAGTGGGAGTCTTTCTCATGGCCGGCGGGAGCATCCGGGCCGGCGGCCGGACCGCTCGCGCCGGCATCCTGTACGCGCTCGCCACCGGCGTGTTCATCGCGAGCTACACGCTTTGGGACAAGCATGCGGTGAGTACCCTGGCGGTGCCTCCGCTCCTCCTCGATTGGGCCGCGAACTCGGGTCGCGCAGCGCTGCTCTACCCCTCCGTGCGCGGGCGGCTCGATCAGGTCCGCAAGGAGTGGGAGCAGCATAGGCTTCCGGTCCTGGGGGTGGCGGTGCTAATGCCTCTCGCGTACATCCTGGTGCTCACCGCGCTCGTCTTCACGCCCGTCAGCTACGTGGCTCCTGCGAGGGAGATCAGCATACTCATCGGCACCGTGCTGGGCGCGCGCCTGCTTGCGGAGGGCCACGCCCGCGTGCGCCTGCTGGCCGCCGCACTGATGGTCGCGGGGGTGCTGTCGCTCGCGATCGGCTAGCGCGGTCGCGAGCCCGCAACACCGCTCGCCCGTCCCGTCCGATGGCCGCACGCCTCCAAGGGGCGGCAGTCCCCGTCTTCGGAGGAGTATTCACCGAGGCGAAGCTTGCTTTCCCGCGGAGGCGTTGTCGGCTCCATGGATCGGGAGTACAATCAGACGCGCGGGCAAGGAGGTGGTAGATGTGGGGCGCCTAGTCAGAGCGGCGGTGACGTTCCTGCTGTGTCTGATCTGGGCGCTGTTCGTACTGTATCCCAACCCGTTGCTGCTCCTGCGCTCGATACCCCGAGCCATTCATCCGCCCATAGACCCCGCGGCCGTGAGGCCGCTCGCACGCAAGCTGCCTGACGATCCGGATACCATCCAGAGGCTGGTGCTCGACAAGTACGTGCCGTACTCGGTGCCGTGGACGACGATGGGCGTTCCGTGGTACTTTCCGACGCCGAAGGAGGTGCTCGCACAGGGCAGCGGCGACTGCGAGGCGCGCATGGTCGTGCTGGCGAGCGTGCTCGAGGCGAAGCACATCCCGTTCAAGATCGAGGCTTCCGTGGACCACATCTGGGTGTGGTATCCGAAGAAGCGGCCGAACGCGCTCGAGAACAACTCGGTCGCGTTCATTAAGCGCACGGGAGGCAAGGTTCGGATCCAGGTGCCGAAGGGCTGGAGGTGGCAGGAGAGCTATAGGCTGGAGCGCGAGTACTTCTGGGACCCGGCACCCCTGAGCCGCAAGCTCCTGCTCTTCGGAGGGCTGTTCCTCATCCCGCTGCGCCATCGCCTGACCGGCTGGCTGCTCGCCGGACGCTCGCCGGGCACGCCCGCAGGACAGCAGCCCTAACCGGATCGGGTCAGGCGTGGGTCGAGCCGTAGGTCGTGGTGGTACCGGTGGCGGCGGCCACGGGCTCGCGGCTTGCGAGCTGTTGGATGAGCGCCTCGCTGAAAGCCCCGAGATCGCCCGGACGGCGGGACGTGATCAGGTTGCCGTCCTCCACCACCTCCTCGTCCACCCACTTCGCTCCGGCGTTGCGGAGGTCGACGTCGATGGCAGGATAGGAGGTGGCCCGGCGGCCGCGGAGCACGTCGGCGCTGATCAGCAGCTGAGGTCCGTGGCAGACGGCAGCGACCGGCTTGCCCGCCCGATGGAACTCCCGGACGAGCTCGACCATCGGCTCGCACATCCTCATCTTCTCCGGCGCGCGGCCGCCCGGCACGACGAGCGCGTCGAACTCCGCCGGATTCGCCTGCTCCGCGGAGATGTCCTCCCGGATCGTGCTGCCCTTCTTACCGGTGTACTCGCCCCTGCCGGAGCCCGCGAGCACGACCTGGGCCCCCTCGCTCCTGAGGCTCTCGACGGGCTGCGTCACCTCCACGTCCTCGAACTCCTGCTCCAGGAGCGCCAGCACCTTTCGGCCGTCTATCCTTCCCATCTGCTCACACCTTTCAGAACCAGCCCTTGTGCCGGAAGAAGGCAAGCATGACCAGGGCTATCACGACCATGCTGGCCACTATGTATCCGAACGCGTGCGGGTCGTGCTCGAACGGCAGCCTGACGTTCATGCCGTAGATGCCCGAGATCAGTGTCAGCGGCAGCAGTATGACGCTGATGATCGTCAGGGCCCGCAGCGTCTCGTTCGTTCGATACGAGTACAGGGTGTTGAAGGTATCGTCGAGGCCCTCGACCTCGTCCTTGAACTCGACGAGCATGTCCCACACGCGCGTGAAGTGGTCGGAGATGTCACTCCAGTAAGGCTCCATCTCCTCCGAGAGCAGTGACGCACGCCCGCTCTCGAGGATGTTGATCACGCTCATGTTCGGGCGTATGATCCTGCGCAGGCTGATCACGTCGCGCCTGTAATCGGAGAGCTCCCTCACCGCGCGGCCCGCCCTGTCCCTGAAGATGCGCTCGTCAAGCCGGTCTAGGTTTATGTCAATTCGGCGCATCATCGGGAACAGGTAGTTCGTCAGCCGGTCCACGATGTGATACAGCAGCATCTCGGCGCTGCCGCCCATGTACTCCGCGCGCGCCCTCTCGTCCTCCTCGGCCCTCGCCCACATCCCCAGTAGCGGCTTCAGCTCCCCGTTGTGTGTCGTGATCACGTAGTCGGGCCCGAGAAAGAAATCCACCTCGGACGCGACGCTCACGCCCTCCTTCGCATTGAAGATCGGGAAGTGCAGGACGATGAAGAGGTAGTCGTCGTAGTCGTCGAGCTTGGGGCGCTGAACACGGCTCAGCACGTCGTCGAGCACGAGGGGGTGGAAGCCGAACTCCCTGCCGAGCGCTTCGACGTCCTCCTGCGTGGGTCGCGGGATGTCTATCCAGCGCAGCCTCTCGTGGGCGAGCTCCTTCCGATGGCTCGCCGTCTGGTCAGCCTTGGGCTCCGCGCCCTCCTGGGCGCGGCCCATCGCACGCAGCGGACGCGCCAGGCTCCGGACACGAATGACTGGCTTCTCCGACCGGGCCATCTGTGTCCTCCCTGGCGCTCGAAGTCACCCCACACATCGTTTGTGCAAGTATAGTGCCGCCCGTTCTGCAGGGTCAACGGCCGCGCCGCGGTGCGATAGCTGCGCGGGCGCAACGGGGGGATGGGGGCACCGCGCAGCGCCGGGTCGTCCATACGGGTGATACGCGGGTTCTCCCCGGCAGCTCCGCGTGCTATCATATCCGTATCGGCAATGGTAGCCTCACCCGAGAGCCATTGGCTCATCACTGTCTCGAACAAGAACGGCTAGTCCGCCGCCTGCGATCCGATTCGGGCGTCTTACGCAGGCGGCGGAGCAGGACGCCGTTGTCAGTCACTCCTCTCGGTAGGGAAGCGAGTGTCCCCTGTCACGGCATCTCCGTACCTCCCCGCTCCACACCACTCACACCAGGGGGTGATGTCGATGCCAATGCCACATCGTACACAGATGCAGCTCATCAAGCGCAGGCTTGTGGGCAAGCAGGGCTCGGAGCGCATACGTGAGCTGCGGGCGATCCTGAGCGAGCTTCCCGACTATCGCAACGGTCCGTACGCGGACATACGCAAGTGGGTGATGGACGAGATCGAGTCGAGCCGGGTGCGCGATCGGGCGGTCCATCGGGACAGCATTGCCGTGCGGCGCGAGGGCGAGGCGCAGATCGCGCTTGTGGGACCGCCGAACGCGGGCAAGTCCTCGCTGCTTCAGAGCCTGTCCGGCGTGCAGGTCCGGACGGGCGACTACGCTTTCACGACGCTGCGGCCCGTGCCGGCGCTCGTCGACCTGCTCGGTGTCCCGGTCCAGCTCGTGGAGGTTCCCGGACTGATCGAGGGGGCCTCCGAGGGCCGCGGCGACGGACGGGCGCTGCTCGGGGTGCTTCGCGGGGCGGACGCGATCGCCTACTGTCACCCCGTCACCGAGCCGCTCTCGGCGCTCGAGGCGGTGCGGCGCGAGGTGGCCACCGCGGGCATCGCCCTGCCAGCGATGCTCGTCGTGACGAAGGTGGACGACGGGGTGCCTTCGGATCTCGAGCGGCTCCGCGCGGCAGTGCCCGACCTGCCCGTGGTGGGCGTATCCATCCTCGACGACGAGAGCCTCGACCGGTTCAGGGTCGCTCTGTGGCGGCTCACGGGACTGATCCGGGTTTACCTGCAGCACGACGGCGAGAGGGACGAACGGCCCGTGGCGCTTCGCGCGGGGTCCACGGTCGCTGACGCCGCCAGGAAGATACACAACGATCTGGGGCTCATCTGCCGTGGTGGGCGGGTGTGGGGTCCCTCCGCTCGCTTCGACGGGCAGAAGGTCGGGAGGGATCATGTGCTCGCGGACGGCGACGCGGTCGAGGTCATCCGGTAAACGGCGGCAGCCTTCGGGGGCCGCAGGTCGCGGGCGGTCCGCCCGCGACCTGCGACTGTGACCTGACTACCTCGTCTTCACTGGGAAGCTGCGGTCGGGGCGAGGCCCCGGCTCGGGCGTTGGGGATGGCCTCTCCTGCATTAGCCGCTTCGCCTCCGCGATTGCGCGCTCGAGCTGCGGATCCCGTCCCGCGGCGTAGTCCTGTGGAGCGTAGTCCACCTCGATGGTCGGATCGGTGCCGTAGTTCTCGACTCCCCAGCCCACGTCCTTGAACCAGAAGCTGTACTCCGGCTGCGTGGTTATCGTCGTGTCTGCAAGCGGCATGAGGTTGGATATGCCGATCACTCCGCCCCAGGTGCGCTTGCCGATGAGCGGTCCAAGGTTCAGCATCTTGAAGCCGTGTGAGAAGATGTCGCCGTCCGAGCCCGCGTTCTCGTCGGTGACGGCCACCAGCGGTCCGCGCGGCGACTCCTCGAAGTACGGCTCGGGCGCCCCCCAGCGCTGGAATGCGTAGCCCAGGCGTGGCCTCGAGAGCTTGTGAAGCAGCAGACCTGACACAAAACCTCCGCCGTTGCCCCGCAGGTCGACGATCAGCGCGTCGTGGTCGTACTCGGCCAGGTAGTAGCGGTGGAACTCGGCGAACCCCTCCGGTCCCATGTCCGGGATGTGCAGGTACCCGACCTTGTCGTCCGTGGCCTCGTGGACCGTGCGCCTGTTCGACTCCACCCAGTCTCGGTAGCGCGTGCGGAACTCGTCCCCCAGCGCCTTCACCGTGACCGTGCGCGGCTCTCCTCCGGACGCCGGCCGCACGAGCAGCTGCACCTCGTTTCCGGCCTGGTTGACGAGCAGGTGCCAGGGGCCGCGCTCGGGCGAGAGCCGCTGCCCGTTGATCGCGAGCACGACGTCGCCCTCGGCCACGTTGGCTCCGGGTGCGAGCAGCGGCGAGCTCCACTCGGAGCTCCAGGGGTCGCCGCGTACGATCCGGCCTATCCTGTACTCACCGGTGTCGTGGTCGAGCTCCCAGTCCACCCCGAGATATCCCTGGGGATACTCCGGATGCTCTCGGTACTCCCCGCCGAACTCGTAGGCGTGCGAGGAGCCCAGCTCGCCCTGCATCTCCCAGATCAGGTCGGAGAACTCTCCGCGCGAGGCGACGCGGTCCACGAGCGGCCGGTATTTCTCGCGCACGCTGGCCCAGTCCACGCCGCCCATGTCCGGCACCCAGAAGTGCTCGCGCTGAAGGCGCCAGATCTCGTTGTACATCTGCCGCCACTCGGCTTCGGGTCGGACGGAGACCTTCACCCTGTCGAGGTCTATCCAGCCGGACTCGCGACCGGGCTTGTCGCGCTGCTCCTCCGGCAGGTCCTCCCTGGGCTTCTCCCCCGCCCTGAGCACCCGTAGCCTGTTGCCCGCCCGGTAGATCAGCGTCTTGCCGTTCGGCGTGACCTCGAAGTCCGTGATGCCTTCCACGAGGCGATCGGACCTGTGCGTCTCGAAGTTGTAGAACTCGAGGCTGCCCTTCGCCTCGGGCTCGATGTCGAAGAAGCCGTCTTGACGTGTGCCCTCCACTGGATATGAGGAGAACACGGCTCCCTTCTCGGTGCCCTGTACGCGCGCGTAGCGTCCCTCGGGCACTGGAAACGCGACGACTCGAGAGGATATGCCGTCGAGGTCTATCTCGACTCGCTCGGGCTCGACCTTCTTCTCCTCGGTCTTCGCGGCCTCGGCCTGCTCCGCCGCCTCGCTCTTCGGGGCTTCGGGCTCGGGAGTGAACGGAGATCTCAGATCCCTGCGCAGGGTGATGAGGTACGGACGGTGGCCACGCGGGAACCCGAAGTCGAACTGGAGGTAGTCCATCACGGGATCGAAGTCGCGTCCCCCGATGAAGTACAGGTATCTGCCCGCTGGATCGAACGCTGGGCGGGTGTCGCGGAGGACCGGCTCCGTCACCTGATGTACGTCTCCGCTCTCGAGGTTCGCGAGCTTGATCACGCTCTGTCGTGGGTTGACGTACAGACCGTATGCGGCCCAGCGGGCGTCGGGCGACCAGGCGATCCCGACGGCGCGTCGGTAGTCGCTGCGGTCGAGCACACGCGACGTGCCCTGGGCGAGGTCCACGTGGACAACCTCGTTCCGGTGGTTCGCGAGGAGTAGCGCGTCACCGCGTGGTGCTGGCCGAAGCTCTGTTACGTGCCCCACGTCGACCTGATCGAGGATCCTCGGCTCCTCGACGCCGATCGAGTCGAACACGACCAGCCGGGGCTCGTCGCCCGCGTCGGCGACCGTGACCAGGTGCCTGCCGTCGGCCAGCCAGGTGGCCAGGCGGTAGCGGATGCCGTCCGGCTCGCCGTGCTGTATGACCGCGCCCTCCCAGTTGCCGAAGCTGAATGCCTTGCCCCGGCTCGTGATGGCCACGGAGTTTCCCTCGGGGTTCAGACCCCACGAATCCATGTACTTCGGCGCGGAGACGAACTTGCGCGCACGCTGTGCACGGTTGCCCGGCAGCTCCACCTCGAGGCGCTGACCCTCGGTGCTGTCTGGCTCGAGCACGAACAGGTCTCCCCCGGCGTGGTAGACGAGCTGGGCGCCGTCGGTGGCCAAGCCGCGGGCATAGTAGTCCTCCTGGCGCGTGTGCCTGCGGATGTCCTCGCCGCTCGGCAGGACCGAGTAGACGTTGCCGATGCCCTCATGGTCGGAGATGAAGTATATGCGCTCGCCGACCCAGCACGGGTAGGAGATGTTGCTGTGCAGGTCGAGGAGGCGATGGAACTCCCCGGAGCCATCTGGGTCTATCCACAGGTAGCCCGCCGTACCTCCGCGGTAGCGCTTCCAGCGCGCGGGCTCCTGTGTGTGCCTGCCCACGACGACCGCACCGTTCGGGCCGAACGCGATCGAGTGCGCCACTCCGTAGGGCAGCATCGTGGGCACGCCGCCTCTCGGCGGCACCTGATAGAGCCTCTCCATCCCGCGGCGCATCGGCTGTCCGGCGGCGGAGGAGTAGATGATGCCCGAGCCGTCGGCTTGCCAGGCCGCGACCTGCGCGTTCGCTCCCTGGTAGGTCAGCCTGCGTGACGGGTTGCCCTCCAGGTCCATCACGAAGACCTCGGCGGGTCCCTCCTCACGACCTGTGAAGGCGATCAGGCGTCCGTCGGGGGAGAAGTGGGGATGCGTGGCGTCGGCGACGCCGGCAGTGAGCCTCTCGGCCCGTCCGCCCCGGGTGCTGACCATCCACAGGTCGTCCTCGGCGGTGAACACGATCCGATCGGAATGTATGGTGGGGAAGCGGATGTAGCCCTGGTAAGCCATGGTGTTCCTTCCTCCTGGTGGGCCCCTGGCGGGCCGATCGCATGTGGCACCGCTACTTTAGCAGGAAAGGGTCGCCCCCTGTCATGGTGCGGGGTGCGGGCCCCATGACATATCCCATGAGATTCACAAAGCAACAAGACCCACGCCAAACTGAGCAACTCCCAGTTGACACAACGCTCGCCCGGGCAGTTTCGGCTCTCGTGGAACGCCAAGATCGAGGCCGGCCGGGCACGGAGGGTATGGCACAGGTAATAGCCGCCTGGCGGGCCTGCCATCCCTCACATCTCTTATAGCGCTTGGCAGGCGCGTGTAGACGGCAGGTTCTCTACTTCAGTTGGAGCTTTGGGAGCTCAAGGGATATGTCGTGTAAGGCGAGGACGCCCTTTCCCTTCTTTGACACGCCACGCCCCCCGGAGTATCATCCGACAGAGCACACGGCTCGCCGTCCCCAGCGTGGATGGCCACCACCTGACTTGCGGGAGTACTTGGACAATGGACGACCAGCACACCCTCGATCGCCGAACCTTCCTGCGGTACTCAGCCCTCGCCGCCACGACCACGCTCGCGGCCGCCTGCGGAGCCTCCAACAAGAGCGCCACCCAGCCCACCGCAACCAGCGCCAGGACCACCGCGGGCCCCACGAAGGCGGCTGGGACGCCCCCGACGTCCGCCGCGGCAAGTCCCACCTCATCGCCACAGGCTACGTCCGGCGCAGCGTCCACGGTAGCCCCCGCCCCAACGGGCTCCGTCGTCTACGACGTGAAGTACGCCACCGGGCTGACCTACAAGGGCACCTTCCACGAGTCGCCCCAGCTCGCCGCGCAGGTCAAGGCAGGCAAGCTGCCGTCGGTAGAGAAGAGGCTGCCCGAGAACCCGTACGTCGTGCCACACAAGTGGCTCACGCCCGGCAAGTACGGCGGCACGATACGCATGGTGATCTCCGACACGAGCGACTGGGCGACCACCCACATAGTACAGGAGATAATGTACGGACACTCGCCCGTCAGATGGCTCCAGGACGCGCTGGAGATCGGGCCCGGTCTCGCCGAGTCCTGGGAACCCAACGAGGACCTCTCCGTGTGGACCTTCCACTTCCGCAAGGGCCTGAAGTGGTCGGACGGAGCCCCGTGGACCGTGGACGACATCCTATTCTGGTACGAGGATGAGGTGGGTGTGCCCGCGCTGAACCAGACACCACCGCAGGAGCTCCGATCGGGCAAGGGCAACCCCGTGAAGATGAAGAAGGTGGATGACTACACGCTCGAGCTCCACTTCGACTCCACGACGCCGCTCGCCGCGGACTACGCCGCGGCCTGGGTGAAGCGGGGTCAGGGACCCTGGTGGATGGATCCCAAGCACTACCTGAAGCAGTTCCACATCAAGTACAACAAGAAGCTCAATCCAAAGACCTGGGCCAAGACCTTCAACTCGAAGCTCGACTGGCCCACGAACCCCGACAGCCCCACGATGACCGGGTGGATGCCTCAGAAGTACAAGAAGGGCGAGTACTCGATCTGGGTGCGTAACCCGTATTACTGGTGCGTGGACCGCTGGGGCAACCAGCTGCCGTTCGTGGATCAGGTCATCAACACGAACATCCAGGACCCGCAGGTGATGAGGCTCCAGATCCAGCAGGGCAAGGCCGACTACATCCACGGCGCGTTCCTCGGCATGACACTCGCGGACGTCTCGACGATCAAGTCCCAGCAGTCGAGGAATCACCTGAACATCCTGTACTGGGACTCGGGCACGGGCACGGCCTCAGCCTACTACTTCAACTTCGACTACCACGATCCGAAGTACCGCAAGCTGTTCCGCACCCCCAAGTTCCGCCAGGCGCTGTCTCTGGCCTACGACCGGGCGACGGCTCGCAAGACCATCTATTTCAACCAGGGAGAGGCTACCACGGGCACGATGAGCCCGAAGGCCATCGAGTACCACGTGGGCAAGGGGCCACAGGTGTACAAGACCTGGCGGGACAGCTGGGTGGGCTACGACCCCGAGAGAGCGAAGAAGATGCTCGATGAGCTCGGCATCGTGGACAAGAACGGCGACGGCTGGAGAGACTTCCCCGACGGCAGCCCTCTCAAGCTCACGCTCGATTACACCGCGAGCGACGACCCCCACGGCGACGCGGTCCAGAAGAATCAGCTGCTCGCGAAGAACTGGCAGGCCATCGGCATCAACGTCCAGCCTAACCCGGTGAACGGCGCCGCTTTCCTGGACCTGTGGGCCGCGGGCAAGCTGCAGAACTACGCCGACTTCGGCGCATCGGACGGCCCGAACTGCCTGGTATATCCGAACTGGATAGTCCCGATGGACAGCCAGCGCTGGGCGCCCATGGAGGGCGTCGGCTTCTACTCCCTCGGCACACCTGTGGCCAAGAAGGAGCTGAACGTAGATCCCTGGAAGAGGCATCCGCCACGAATCATGCCGGACGAGAAGGAGGCAGACCCGAACGTCAAGAAGATCTGGGCCCTGTACTCGACGACCCGGACCGAGAAGAGCTTCATGAAGCGGACGCAGGTCGCCTGGGAGATAATGAAGGTCCACTGGACTGCCGGCCCGTTCTACTCGGGCACGGTCGCGAACTACCCGGAGCTGGTGCTCGTACGCCAGGGCCTGAAGAACGTGCCTACGCGGGACCAGCTGGCCCAGCACGGGTTCGTGGACCCATGGGTCGTGCCGTCGCCGGCCGTGTACGACCCGGAGGCGTACTACTGGGACAACCCCGAGCAGCACACGTAGGCGCGGGGAAGCCTGGCAACACCCAGGGCCGCTCTCGTGGGAGGAGACCGGGTCTCCTCCCACGTCCGTTAGCCGGGCGCCAACCGCCCGCCGCCAGACAGTGCGGGTATGTCACCACGATGTACCCCGTACCGGCCAGCACGCTCAAGCAATCACGGGAGGAAGGTCAGGAATGGACAAGGCGGCACGCAGGCAGGAGCTTTACTCCCTTCTCGGCGACCTCCCGCCGAGGGACAGGGAGATCTCGGCAGAGCTCGTCGTGCAGGAGGAACGGCAGGGCTACGTGCTGGAGAAGTTGACGCTCGATCTCAACGGCATCGAGCCGGTCCCGGCCTACCTCGTCCGCCCCGCAGGTGAGTCCGCCCCGGCCCCGGCGATCCTGTTCAACCACTCCCACGGAGGCAACTACTCGATCGGCAAGGAGGAGCTCGTCGGCCCGCGTGAGTACCTGCAGTCGCCGCCCTACGCCGAGCAGCTCACCCAGATGGGCTACTCCGCTCTGTGCATAGACCACTGGGGTTTCGGCGAGAGGCGGGGACGTACCGAGAGCGAGCTGTTCAAGGAGATGCTCTGGAACGGGCAGGTGCTGTGGGGAATGATGGTGTATGACAGCCTCCGCGCGCTCGACTACCTGACCTCGCGCTCCGACGTAAGCTCCGACCGCGTGGCGACGATCGGCATCTCGATGGGCAGCACGATGGCCTGGTGGCTGGCGGCGCTTGACACCCGCGTGAAGGTATGCGTCGACATCTGCTGCCTCACCGACTTCCAGGCTCTGATCGAGGCTCGAGGACTCGACGGCCACGGCATCTACTACTTCGTCCCGAGCCTGCTCAGGCACTTCACGACCGCCGAGATCAACGCGCTCATCGCTCCTCGCCCTCACCTGAGCCTCGCTGGCAACTTCGACCGACTCACCCCGCCTGCCGGGCTCGACAGGATAGACGCCGAGCTCAGAGAGGTGTACGAGCGTGAGGGAGCGCCCGGCAGCTGGAGGCTGTCGCGCTATAACACCGGTCACTTCGAGACCGCCGCGATGAGGGGCGAGATCGTGAGCTTCCTCCGAGCCCACCTCTGATGCAGATTCCGGGGGTGATCATATGCACGACGTCCTGTTCATCGTCAACCCCGCTGCCGGAGGAGGACGCGCTGCCTCGCTGATACCGAGGCTCGGGATCCTGCTGGGCGCCGACGTGGAGATCAGGCGCACGCAGGGCCCGGAACACGCCTCGCAGCTCGCGACCACAGCGGCGGAGGAGGGCAGGGCGGCAGTCGTGGGAGTCGGCGGCGACGGGACGCTGCAGGAGATCGCCAGGGGACTGCTGGCCTCCGACAATCCACCCGTGCTCGGCATAATCCCTGCGGGTGCCGGCAACGACCTGGCCAAGGGCCTCGGGATCCCGTCCTCGCTGAGCGATGCCCTGCATACCATCCACAATGGGAAGGTCGTTCAGTTGGACGTGGGCCGATGCGGCGATCGGTACTTCCTCAACGCGGCCAGTGCGGGCTTCGACGCGGAGGTGGCAGCCTCGGTGAGCCGGAGCCGCTGCCTGCGTCAGCACAGGTTCGTGTACGCAGCGATCGGCGCGCTACTGCTCGCGCGGCACAGGAACCGCGACCTCGAGCTCCACCTCGACGGCACACCAGTGGCGCGCCGCGCTCTCCTCGTGGCCGTGACCAACGGCAGGTACTACGGCGGCGGGATGGAGATATGTCCCGCCGCAGACCCCACAGACGGCTATCTCGACGTGTGCGTGGCGGGCGACCTGAGCCGGGTCGAGGCCCTAGCCCTCCTGCCCCGTGTCTACTCCGGCGGGCACAGGGGACACGCGCAGGTCGAGTTCTTCCGGGCCAGGCACGTGAGCATCGAGGGGCCGCCCGACACGCCGACACAGCTGGACGGCGAGATCGGTGGCCCCCTCCCGGCCGAGTTCGAGGTAGTGCCCCACGCGCTGAGGGTGCTCGTGCCATAGGTCCGCGCAGAGAGCCACACCCCGGGCGGCCTGAGCAGGCCGCTGGCGGCAGACCCGAGGCACATCAGACCACACTCCCCGTCCCGTTCGGTCTATACTGATGGCGTCAGCGACCGCACCAGAATGGGGGGTGACCACTTGTCCGTCCGGATCGGGTTCATAGGCACGGGAATCATGGCGACCGAGCACCTTCGCTCGCTCGCGACGTTGGAGAGCGCCGAGATCGTCGCGCTGTGCGACGTGGTGCCGGAGCAGATCGAGGCGGCGCGCAAGCACACGAACGACTTCCTCGAGCACGCGGCGGCCGACGCCCCTCGCAGGAGCCTGGACGCCGCGGCCTACACCGACCATCGCCGGATGCTGCGCGACGAGCGGCTCGACGCGGTGTACGTGTGCCTGCCACCGTTCGCCCACGGGGAGCCCGAGCGCGCGGTGATCGAGGCCGGGTGCGCGCTGTTCGTCGAGAAGCCCGTCGCCCTCGACCTGGCCACGGCCGCCGAGCTCCTGCACGGCATCGAGCAGCGCGGGCTGATCGCTGCCTCCGGCTACCAGTTCCGCTACACCGATTACCTCAGGCGCGCAAAGGAGTTCCTCTCCGGCCACATCATCGGGCAGGTCGTGGGGATGCGCTTCTCGGGCACGCCGGGCACCAGCTGGTATCACCGTCAGGACAGGTCGGGAGGCCAGCTCACCGAGATGGTGACCCACCAGATAGACATGCTCCGCTACCTCGTGGGCGAGGTCTCTACCGTGTACGCGGCGGGCGCCACCCGCATCAACAACCGTGAGCGCCCCGACTACGACATATTCGACGTGAACTGCACGACGCTGAAGTTCGAGAACGGGGCCGTCGGCAGCTTCTCGAACAACACCGTGACCAGCTTCAACACCCACGTCGAGCCCTGGGCGATACACATCTTCTGCGACGACCTCGTGCTCTCGCTCGGCAGCAAGGTGCGGGTGAGCACGCCGGACGGCCAGGAGGAGGTCGAGCTCGAGCGCGGCATGGTGCGGAAGGAGGACGAGGCGTTCGTGCGGGCGGTCGCCGAGGGCGCGCCCGAGCTCGTGAGGTCCACCTACGAGAGCGGGGTGCGCAACCTCGCGGTGACCCTCTCGGCGGACGAGTCCGCGCGCACCGGCCAGCCGGTCAGCGTCGCCGAGCGCCTGGCGAGCGTCGGGCTGTGAGCCCCCGCGCTCGCCCGGTTCGTTCTATAATCTCTCGGCGACCGGATGCCGGCCGCTCCGACAATCTCGCAGGGAGGAACCGATGGTCGTCAGCACGAGCGCGAGCTACAGCCTCACTCTGAGGGTCGAGATGGTGAACCAGCCGGGCATGCTCGGCAGGGTCACCTCGGAGATCGGAGCCGTGGGGGGCGACATCGGCGCCGTGGACATCGTGCGGGTCAGCCCCGAGCGCATCGTCCGCGACATCACGGTGAACGCCCGGGACGACTCGCACGGCTCGGAGATCATCGAACGAGTGCGGCACATCGAGGGCGTCCGGGTCGTCAACGTGTCCGACCGTACCTTCCTCCTGCACCTAGGCGGCAAGATAGAGATCGCTCCCCGCGCGCCCATAAAGACGCGCGACGACCTCTCGATGGCGTACACGCCCGGCGTCGCGCGCGTGTGCCGTGCCATCGCCGAGGATCCCTCGAAGGTGTTCTCCCTCACGATCAAGCGGAACAGCGTCGCGGTGGTGAGCGACGGCAGCGCCGTGCTGGGCCTGGGCGACATAGGCCCCGAGGCCGCGTTGCCCGTGATGGAGGGCAAGGCGATGCTCTTCAAGGAGTTCGCCAACGTCGACGCCTACCCCATCTGCCTGCGCACGCGCGATCCCGGCGAGATCGTGCGGACCGTCGAGGTACTCTCCACCGGGTTCGGCGGCATCAACCTGGAGGACATAGCGAGCCCGCGCTGCTTCGAGATCGAGGAGGAGCTCCAGAAGCGGCTGGACGTGCCGGTGTTCCACGACGACCAGCACGGCACGGCGGTCGTCGTGCTCGCCGCCCTGCTCAACGCCCTGCGGATCGTCCGCAAGAAGGTGAGCGACGTCCGCGTCGTCATCAGCGGCGTGGGCGCCGCCGGGGTCGCGACCGCGAAGATCCTGCTCGACTCCGGAGTGGGCGAGATCGTGATGCTCGACCGCGCGGGGATCATCTACCCGGGGCGGCCGGAGGGAATGAACCCGGTCAAGGAGGAGATCGCGAAGCTCACGAACAGGGACGGGCTGAGGGGGGACGTGCACAGGGCGATCGCGGGGGCCGACGTGTTCATCGGCGTGAGCTCGCCGAACGTGCTCACCGCTCAGGACCTGCGGAGCATGGCGCCCGACCCGATCGTCTTCGCGCTCGCCAACCCCATACCCGAGATCATGCCGGAGGACTCGATCGGGCTCGTCCGCGTCATGGCCACCGGGCGCTCCGACTACCCGAACCAGATAAACAACGTGCTCGCGTTTCCAGGCGTCTTCCGGGGTGCGCTCGACTGCCAGGCCACGACGATCAACCACTCGATGAAGCTCGCGGCGGCACGCGCCATCGCGGACACGGTCGGGCCGAACGAGCTCAACGAGGAGTACATTGTGCCCAGCGTGTTCAACCGGCGGGTCGTCGAGAACGTCTCGCTCGCGGTCGCCTCCGCGGCGCAGAAGACCGGGGTGGCACGCAGGACGGTGAAGAACGTGCCCGAGGAGTTCGCCGAGCAGTAGCTCACCGTTCACGCCTCCTTAATCCAGCCTTCATCTTCGCGTGCGATAATCTGATGGGAGCGCGCGGAGGGTCCGGAATGCGCATACTCATTGTCGAGGACGAGCACAGGCTCGCGAGCGTCGTCAAGCGCGGGCTGGAGGAGGAGGGCTACGCGGTCGACACCGTCTACGACGGCGACGACGGCCTCGCCCTGGCCAGGCTGGGGCACTACGACTTGATCGTGCTCGACCTCATGCTGCCAGGCGCGGATGGTCTCAGCGTCGTTCGGACGCTCAGGCAGCAGAGCCTCAATACCCCGATACTTATCCTGACCGCGCGCGACGCGCTCGACGACGTCGTAAGGGGCCTGGACGGCGGCGCGGACGACTACATGACCAAGCCCTTCGCCTTCCAGGAGCTCCTGGCCCGTGTGAGGGCGCTGATCCGCCGAGAATCCATGAGCAGGGACCCCGTCATCCGCATCCGCGACCTGGAGGTGGACACGGTCGCTCGCAAGGTGCGACGCGGGGGCAGGCGCGTCGAGCTCACGAGCAAGGAGTACGGCGTGCTCGAGTTCCTCGCCCGCAACCCCAACCGTGTGCTCAGCCGCACGCAGATCGCTGAGCACGTGTGGGACTACGACTTCACGGCGATGTCGAACGTCGTGGACGTCTACATCCGCCACCTCCGTCGCAAGATCGACGAGGGTCACGAGCCGAAGCTCATCCAGACCGTGCGCGGCAGCGGATACGAGCTGAGGGCGTGAGCACCGTGGGGTGGCTGCGCGGCATCTTTGGAGCGGCGCGGGAGCGTCTCTCCACCGTCCGGGCCCGCCTGACGATCTGGTACGTCGCGCTCCTCGCGATCATCCTGGTCGTGTTCTCCGCGTTCCTGTACATCAGCCTTCGCAGCAGCCTGTACGCGAACATGCGCGACCTGCTCGTGGCGGACTCGCAGACCGCGGTAGTCGAGCGCCACGGAGCACTCGACCTCAGCGATCAGGTGCCGGGGTTCGCCGCGCTGTACCTGCCCGACACCACCGTCGTGGTCACGCACAACAAGCAGCTCACGCAGCGCGCGCGACAGGTCCTCAGCCTCGACCGGGCGCCGCAGGACAATCCCCAGACGATCACCCTCCCGAACGGCTCCTCCTGGCTCGTGCTCACCCGCCCCATCGTCTCGGACGGCCACGTGGTCGGCGCGCTTCAGGTCGGGCGGTCGCTCGACGAGACGGAGCAGGCGCTGCACCGCCTCCAGCTGCTGATGGCGATCGCGATCCCGCTCACACTGCTGCTGGCCGTGGGCGGAGGGCTGTTCCTGGCGGGCAGGGCGCTGACGCCCATAGACCGCATCACCCGTGCGGCGGCCCGAATCAATGCCGAGGACCTGTCGCGCAGGCTCCGGCTGCCACGCGGCCGCGATGAGGTCGGACGCCTCGCCGCGACGTTCGACGAGATGATAGAGCGCCTGGACAGGGCGTTCCAGCGACAGCGCCAGTTCACCGCCGACGCCTCGCACGAGCTGCGCACTCCCCTGGCGCTCATGAAGAGCCAGACGGACGTAGTCCTCGCCCGTGACCGCTCGAAGGAGGAGTACCGCGAGACCCTCGAGAGCCTGCGCTCCGACATCGACCGCATGGCCGCCCTCGTCGGGGATATGCTCACACTCGCTCGCGCCGACTCCGGCGTGGAAAGGCTATCCCGCGAGCCCGTCGCGCTTGGGGAGCTCGTCGCGGACGTCGCAACCCAGCTCCAGCCCCTCGCAGAGGAGCACGGCACCACCGTGCGATGGCTGGGCAACGGGCAGGGACCGGTCGTGTTCGGGGACGAGACTAGGCTGATGCAGCTCGTGCTGAACCTCGTCGAGAACGGGATCAAGTACGCGCCGGGTGGCGAGGTGAGTGTCGAGGTGTCGGAGTGCGGCCGCACCGCCCAGCTAGTGGTCTCGGACAACGGTCAGGGCATCGAGCCCGAGCACCTCGAGCACCTGTTCGAGCGATACTACAGGGCCGATCCCTCCCGCGCCCGCTCGGACGGCGGCACCGGGCTGGGGCTGGCGATATGCCAGTGGATCGCGCAGGCGCACGGCGGCCACATCGAGGTCGAGAGCGCTCCCGGCTCCGGCGCCACCTTTACCGTGACCCTGCCGCTGGGCGAGCGCACGGCCGGCCGGGACATGGCATGAACCTATCCGGCACGGCGATCCCACGGAAGGTGGCGGCCTACATCGCCTGGCGCCTCGGGCTGCCCTCCCGGTCGTACTCCAGCTGCCTCCGCGCCTCCGCCAGCACCACACCGAGATGCTGTGCGTCTAGGTAGTCCTCGGCGTACTCCAGCAGGAATACTATCTGGCGCGGCGTGAGACTCTCGGGCTCGCTCAGCACCAGCATTATCTGCTCGTAGGTAGCTCGCTCCTGTTCGCTCATCGTCGTTCTCCCTTCGCTACTGGTGCCGTCAGCCCCCCGGCCGCCTGCCGAGGGTAACTCTGAGATGCAGCGTCCTGCCGTCGCGATCCACCGTTAGCGTTATCGTCTGTCTCGGCTCGTGCCGGCGGAGAAGCTGCGCGAAGCTGCTCTCGTTCCTGAGCTTCTGACCGTTGATCTCAGTAATTATGTCACCACGACGCAGCCCTGCCCTCGCCGCCGGCGTGCCGGGCAGCACCCGCCCGACGTACTGGCCCGGCACGTAGGGCACGCCGTTGATCACCGCTACCTCGGGATACAGGTACTCCGTGAGTATGCCCATGTACGGGTACACCACGTGCCCCTTGCGGATCAGCTCCGTCGCGACGCTCTTCGCCGTGTTGATCGAGACCGCGAAGTTGATGCCCTGCACGGGCACTCCGCCCTCGGTCGTCCTCTGCCCCAGCGTGTTGATCCCGATGACCCGCCCCTGCGTGTCGAGCAGGGGACCGCCGCTGTTGCCCGGGTTGATCGCCGCGTCCGTCTGGATGAGCCCGAAGAGCGTCGGCCCCTGCATCCCCTGCACCTGGCCGGGCTCCCGCTCCGTGCGCTCGGTCGCCGACACGACCCCGGTCGTCACCGTCGGTCCGCCCGGCAGCCCCAGCGCGCTGCCGATCGCCACGACCTGCTCACCCACCTGGAGCTCGTCGGAGTTGCCCAAGGGCAGGGGAGGCAGGCTGCGGTCGCCTACCCGCAGCACCGCGACGTCGGACGTCGGGTCGCGCCCTACCAGCCGGGCGCGCAGGATCCTGTTGCGGGTCGTCACGACCGTGATCCTCCGCGCGCCCTGGACCACGTGGTTGTTCGTCAG
>CADDYR010000008.1 GCA_902810765.1 Chloroflexota bacterium | reverse complement strand
CGGCTGAGGGAGCTCCTCGGAAAGCCGGGGGAGGTCGCGATGCTGTCCCCGCGATCCGGGGCGTAAGGGTGAGGGGTCGGTGAGGGAAGCCGTCGTCCGGTGCCTGGCCGCGCTGCTCGTGGCGGCCCTGGTCGCGGGAAGGGTCGCCACGCACCGGCTCGCAGCGCAAAGTCCGGCTCAGGGAATCCGGCACGTGGTGGCGAGGTACTACACCGCGATGAGCCGGTTCGACCTGAAGCTCCTCGCGACGACGGTCGATCCGACGAACCGGGGGCTGGAACGCCTGCAGCGGCAGGAAGCCTTCGACTGGTTCGAGGAGTTCAGCGGGAGCAGGGTGCGGAGCCGGGTCGAGAGGATCGGCAGGATGCCCCACGGCTTCTACCGGGCGACGGTGCACGTCTCCGTCGTGCTCCACAACGGCGACTTCGGAGAGGAGCTTCAGAGCATGCTGTTCCGGCGCGTGCACGGGGAGTGGAAGCTGTCCGAGCCGTCGCCGGGCGACCTCGGGCCGCTGCGCAGCAGGGCGGGACGGGGCGTGACGCTCGAGTACTACGAGTGGGACTCGCGGCAGGCAGGGCGGGTGCTGAAGATAGCCGAACGGAGCTACGCTCGCGTGACCCGGCTGACGGGCGTGCGCCTGAGGAAGAACGTGCGGGTGCGGCTGCTGCCCGCCTACGCCGTCTCTCCGGGCCACGTCGAGGACGGCAGCGTCGGCTACTACCTCAGCCGCATGCCGAACACCGTCTTCGTCCGCAGCCCGGGATCGCTCGGGTTCGGAGGCTACGACCCCTCGATCTCCCCCTACGATGAGCTGGGGCAGAGCATCACGCACGAGCTGACTCACCTCGTGAGCGATCGGAAGGTGGGCATAGAGGGCCTGCCCGACTGGATGACCGAGGGGTTCGCCGAGTGGGTGGCGGGCAGCGAGCGGCCGTACGAGGTGCGGCAGGCGCTCGAGCAGCACCGGTTCCTGGACGTGAGGCTGCTGGACCAGTTCTCGGGGGGCGCGAGCGAGCTCGATCTGGACTACGGGGGGTCGTACGAGCTCGTGGACTACGTGATCCACCTCAAGGGGACCGGCGGCTACTGGACGCTCCTGCGGGACTACAAGCGCACGCACGACCTCGACTCCGCCCTCAGGCGCTCGCTCGGAATGGGGATGTACGAGTTCCAGGAAAGGTGGCAGAGATGGCTCAGGGCCAAATATCGGCTCCCGGACACGTCGGGATACCTCGCACCGCCGGTTCCCTCCGAACAGGCCGCGGCGTGACGACACCGGAGTCGCCCCGGACGGCGGAGGTGACTCGTGACATCTGATCGGGAGCTCGGCGTGGGGGTGATCGGGTGCGGCGGAATCGCCAACTTCGCGCACATCCCCTCGTACCTCCGACATGCTCGCTCCCGCGTGGTCGCCGTTGCAGACATAGACCCGGCGAAGGCCCGAGACACCGCCGAGCGATGGGGGATCGGGTCCTGGTACCAGGACTACCGCGAGCTGCTCGCGCGGCCGGACGTCGAGGCGGTGAGCGTGACCACGTGGCCGGCGGCGCACGCGTCGGAGGTCGTCGCGGCCGCGAGGGCCGGCAAGCACGTGCTGTGCGAGAAGCCGATCGCCACCGAGCTCGAGGATGCCGACGCGATGGTGGAGGAGGCCGACCGGGCGGGCGTGAAGCTCATGATCGGCTACCAGCACCGCTTCGGAAGTGTCTGGCCCCGTGTCGAGCGCCTCCTGGAGGAGGAGACGATAGGCCGGGTGATGGCGCTGAGCATCGTGTCGTGTGCTCCGTCCTCTCACAGCGCGCCGTGGTTCCTACAGAAGAGGTACTCGGGCGGTGGGGTGCTGATGGACTGGGGTATCTACACGGCGTACACGATCAACTGGCTGTTCGGGCCGGTGGAGTCCGTGTGCGCCGAGAGCGCGACCTTCCGCCCGAATGTGCGGGTGCGCGACACCCTACTCGAGGGATTGGACGTGGAGGACACGGTCGCGGCGGTCCTGAGGTTCCGCTCGGGCGCGATGGGCACGTGGTACTCCTGCTGGGCGGGGCGCGCCAGCCACGGTTACACCTCGGTAGATGGTCTGGACGGCTCGATGGTCGTGAGCCAGGGAGACCGCCGGGGCATCAGCCTCTACTCGACCCGGCTCGGCGATCCGGAGCATCTCGGCGGCTGGCGGGTGCTGCCCGTCGTCGAGCCGCCCCTTTCCGAGGTACACTATCGCAAGATAGCCCACTTCGTGGACTGCGTGCTCGACGACGCGCCCCTGGCCGTAACGGGCGCTGACGGCCGGGACGCGCTCGAGCTGGTGCTCGCGATCTATCGCTCCGCCGAGTCGGGCGCTCCGGTGCGGCTGCCGCTCGCGCGTATCCCGGCCGCGGCGCGACAGCCGGAGGGCAAGGGTTGATGGCAAACGTGCGGATGATCAGACGTCTCGTCGTTGCGGTCGCGATCGTGGCCTTAGTGGCCGCCCTCGGCATCTTCATCGGGCTGAGGTCCTACTCGATCGCGGGCACGAGCATCTCCCCGCGTGCCGTGGCGCCGACGCGGGTGGTCAGGGCTCCATCCTGGAGCGACCCACAGCAGCGCCAGCAGTACGAGCGCCAGATGTGTGACTGCAGCCGCCAGAAGTGAGCCACTGACTTCAGCCGGCGCCGTCCGCGCCCCGCCCGCGGCTCCTCCAGCGCTCGGCGCCGACGAGCAGGGCCAGCGCGATCAGCGCCAGGTAGGACATCGCCGAGATCGCCAGCCCGAGCGAGAGGGCGCGCGACTCGAAGCGCAGCACGACGCTGTGGGTGCCCGCGGGCACCCACAGCGCGCGGAGCACGTGATCTGCCACGTACAGCGGCGACCGCCGTCCATCCACGTACGCCTGCCACTCCGGATAGTACACCTCGCTCAGCACGAGCAGCCCCGGTGCTCCGGTCGTGGTGGTCAGCCGGACGCTCGACGGTGTGTAGAAGGTTATCCTCACGGAGTCGCGGCCGGGGCCCGATGGCCTGCCGAGGGTAGGAGGTCGCCGCTCGAGCAGCGCCGTCCTCCTCGGATCCACCTGGCCCGACGAGAGCAGCTTCAGGTCGGCGTCGCGCCCCACGCGCAGTGCCGAGTGGACGATCCACGCCCTGGGCAGCGCCGTCGTCCTCTCCAGCACCCTCACCTCGCCGTCCTGGTAGACGGTTGGGTACTCCCTCTCGAGCCGACGCAGCGAGGGCCAGTCCTCGGCCGGGAGGTTGGGCACGACGACGTAGCGCGCGTCGAGCAGGTCCAGCAGCGGGGAGCTCAGCCCCTCGGTCAGCACGTACGACTCCCTGTACTCCTGCAGGTGCCCCCTGTTCAGGGCGTTCATGTACTCGTCGTATCGGGCGAGCCTCACCGGGTTGTAGCCGGTAATATCCTGCAGCCCCAGCTTCGTGCCCCGGTTGTTCACGAGCTCGGCGTGCAGCAGCGGGTCGTTGAAGCGTATGCGGTACGGCAGGCGCCAGTGCTGCAGGCTCGGGTCGTAGCCGAAGTACCGGAAGTAGGAGCGGCGGCTCTGCTCGAGCAGGAACTGCGCGGCTCCCGTCGGCCGGTAGTAGGACGATAGATCAACCTTCATGAACTTCTGGTCGGTCGGCAACGCCTCCTTCGCGGCGAGCAGCGCCCGGTCTCCCGCGTAGAGGTCGAGGAAAACGAGGCCCACGAGCAGGATCGGAACGATCTGCCGGGCGCTCCGGGATCGCAGCAGGGCGCAACCCGCCACCAGGACTGCTGCGAGCGCGGTGGCCGCCCTCGTTGGCCAGCCGATGCCGGCGTGCAGCAGCCAGAGCACGCTCAGCACGGGCAGCGCCGCGGCCGCCGCCATCCATCTGCCCCGCCGGGGCAGGGCGCTGAGGGTTGCCCCGGCCAGGAGCGCCACGCACAGGTAGAGGAGCGTCAGTATCCGCCCTGCGTCGTGCGTGTGCAGCGCCTTGAACTCGGGCAGCAGGTGGAAGAACGCCCAGCGGATGGGCGTGGGGCCGCGAAAGGTCAGCACGACGGACGTGATCCCGAGAGCGATCCAGTACGGCACGGCGTGGCGGGCGCGGGCCGCGAAGGGCGAGATGAGTGCGAGCGCGAGCACCGCCCCTCCGACGTAGAAGGTGTCGGTACGGCTCAGCAGCCTGGAGAGCTCGTGCGGCGTCCAGGTGCCCACGAACGCCTGCTCGTGTGCGCCGTGGTACCCCCCGGCGAGGATAGAGAGCGAGTTGTACTCGAATCTCGGCAGCAGCCCCGCTGCCGCGAGCCCGAGCCCGAACGCGAGCACCCCCGCTCCGTTCAGCACGAGAGCCCCCGCCCTCTCCCGAGCGCCGGCCCCCAGGTCGGGAGGAGCGATGAGCGTACGGTAGGCGACGTAGCCGCCCAGGGCGATCAGCGCGTAGTAGGAGCCCTGGCCGAGCCAGATGCCGAGTATCTGGCTCAGCGCGAAGCCGGACAGAGCCCACCACAGGGCCCTCAGCCGCCACGACCGGCTCGCTATCGCCAGCTCCGCGAAGGCGATCGGCAGCGCGACCCAGGACGCGACGTTCCCGCAGGGCGGGCAGCCGACGTTCCGCTCCACGAAGTATCCCGTGAACTCGTACCCGACTCCGGCAAGGAGCGCGCCGGGGGTGTCCATCTGGAGCACCGTGGCCAGGAAGTACACCGAGAGCCCGCCCAGGAGCAGGTGGAAGAAGAGGTAGCCCTTGGCCGCGAGCTCCAGCGGCAACAGGGTATAGAGGACCATCGCGGGCAAGTACATCCATCCGGACTGCGGATCGCCCGCGAACGGCGTGCCGGAGAACTGGTAGGGGTTCCAGACGGGTACGTGGCCGGCCCCGAGGCTGGCGCCGAGGTACGAGAACAGCGGATAGAAGAAGTTGACGTCGTCCTGGCCGACGATTGTGTCCCCGGCCAGCAACGGGCCCGCCACCACCAGGGTGAGGGCGAGCAGGAGCAGCGGCGCCGCGAGACGCGCGTAGCGGACCTGCCATCTCCGGACTACGGACATCATCCGACCGTGGAGGTACGCCTGACCCGGTGCGGTTGGAAAGGTGATGAGCCTCACTCCGGGAGTGTGAAAGCGCAACATGGCGGCCACGACGGGCCGCTTCGGGCAACTGCCGCGTTTGACACCCCCTAGATGTCGGTGATATATTGCTGCTGGAAAGCTGAATAGGAGTTTCGCGGGAGCTCGGGCGAGCCGGGCTGAGAGGGCGGACGCATCCTCCGCCGACCGTTGGAACCTGACCCGGGTAATACCGGCGCAGGGACGAGCGTGAGCGCGCGAGCCGCCGGGATACCCCGGCGGCTTCGTTTTTTGTCCGAAGAGGAGGGCTTCGCTTGGCTCGAGTCGCACTGGCCAATCAGCGAGTGAGCGCCCACGCGACCGTCACGGCCGCCGGGGTGTACAAGTCGTACCGACTGGACGGCGAGCCCCTGCCCGTGCTCGAGGATGTGAGCTTCGAGATCGGCTCGGGCGAGTTCGTCTCGTTCGTCGGGCCGAGCGGCTCGGGCAAGAGCACGCTCCTGAACCTGCTGGCCGGCCTCGAGGAGCCCGACCGCGGCCGGATCACCATCTCGGGCTCGACGGACCGGCTCGGGCACGCGGCGTACATGCCCCAGAAGGACCTGCTGCTCCCTTGGAGGTCGGCGCTCGACAACGCCGTGCTCGGCATGGAGGTGCACGGCGTGCCCCGGGAGGATGCCCGCCACCGGGCGAGGGAGATGTTCGAGATTGCGGGGCTCGCGGGGTTTGAGCGCAGCCTGCCCGCCGCGCTCTCCGGAGGAATGCGGCAGCGCGTCGCCTTCCTCCGAACGGTCCTCACCCCCGGCTCGGTGATGCTGCTCGACGAGCCATTCGGCGCACTCGACAGCCTCACGCGCTCCGAGCTGCAGGAGTGGCTGATGCGGATGTGGGAGCGGCTGAGTACGACGGTCGTGCTGGTCACGCACGACGTGGAGGAGGCGCTGCTCCTCTCGGACCGAGTGTACGTGATGACGCGGCGTCCGGGCCGGATCAAGCTCGTCCACGAGGTGGGGCTGCCGCGCCCCCGCAGCCTCGAGGTCCTCGACTCCGAGGAGTTCGTGCGCTCGAAGTCCGCCCTGCTGCGGGCGGTGAGAGGGGAGGTATGAGTGTGTTCTCTGTGCCGCGCCTGCGCGCGTTCGTCTTGGCCGTGCTTCCCGTGCTGGCCTTCCTGATCGTGTGGGAGGCGTACGTGCGGATCGCGGGGACGGACCCGACGGTGCTGCCCTCTCCCTCGCGGATACTCCTGACGACGTTCGACTCGCTCGGCGTGCTCCTGGTGAACACGCGTCAGACGCTCATCGAGGCCGGGGTCGGCATGGGGATCGCGCTCGTCGCGGGCTGCGCGCTCGGGGCCCTGATCGCCGCCTCGCCCATGCTGCGGCGGATGCTCTATCCCCCGCTCGTGGTGTCGCAGACGATCCCGATGATCGCCCTCGCACCCCTGCTCGTGATCTGGTTCGGGTTCGGCATCCTGCCGAAGCTGCTCGTCGTCGCGCTCGTGACGTTCTTCCCCATCGTCGTATCGGTGGCGGACGGGCTCGCGAGCACCGAGCCGGAGATGATCCGCCTGCTGCAGAGCATGGGCGCCAGCCGGTGGCAGATCTTCTGGAAGGTCCGTGCCCCCGGCTCGCTGCCCTACCTGTTCTCCGGGGTCAAGATATCCATCACGTACGCCGTGATCGGCGCCATCTTCGCGGAGTACGTCGGTGCGTTCCAGGGGCTGGGCATCCTGATGCAGAACGCGAAGAACTCCTACCGCGCGGACCTGATGTTCTCGGCGATCCTCGTGACCGCCGTGCTGAGCGTGGGGATGTTCCTCGCGGTCGTGGGGCTCGAGAAGCTCCTGATCCCGTGGCACGCCAGGTCCACGCAGAGGGAGGAGGGCTGAGGTGAGGCAATCGCGCAGAGCCGTCGCGCTCATAATGGTGCTCGCGCTGCTCGTCGTCGGGTGTGGCAATCAGACGTCCGGGAGCGCCGGCAGGCCCGGCGCCACAGCCACCCGGCCGGGGAAGCTCACGAGCGTGAGCTTCGCGCTCGACTGGACGCCGAACACGAACCACACGGGTATCTACGTCGCCGAGGCGAAGGGCTGGTACGAGCAGCAGGGGCTGAAGCTGAAGATACTGCCCTACTCGGAGGGTACGCCGCCCGAGCTGCTGGTTGCGAACGGCAAGGCCGACTTCGGGATCAGCTTCGTCGAGAACTTGGTGATCGCGCGCGCGAAGGGACAGGACCTTGTCTCGATCGCGGCGATCATCCCCCACAACACCTCCGCGCTCGTGACGCTGAAGAAGTCCGGGCTCGACCGCCCGCGCGACCTCGACGGCAAGAGGTACGCCGGCTTCGGCTCGCCCTTCGAGAACGCCGTCGTGTCGGACGTGATCAGGTGCGACGGGGGGAAGGGCAGGTTCCAGAACATCACGACGAACCTCGCCGGATACCAGGCCGTGAAGACCGGCAAGGCCGACTTCGTGTGGATCTACATGGGCTGGGAGGGCATCCAGGCGAAGCGCGAGGGCGTGAAGCTGAACGTGTTCTACATAAATAAGTACTGCGTGCCGGACTACCCGAGCCCGGTGATCATCACGAGCGGCAGGATGATCCGGGAGCACCCGGACGTGGTCAGGCGCTTCATGGCGGCGACGGCGAAGGGCTACACCTACGCGATCGAGCACCCCAGGGAGGCCGCGGACCTGCTGATCAAGAACTCGCCTCCGGACACCTTCCCGGACAAGGGGCTCGTGTACGAGAGCCAGAAGTGGCTGAGCCCGCGCTACATGGACCGCAGGGTCCAGAAGGAGTGGGGGGAGCAGACGGCGCGCATGTGGACGGGCTACCCGAAGCTGATGTACAGGACGGGCAAGATACAGAACGCCGAGAACAAGACCGTGCGCAAGATGCCCGACGTGCACCAGTACTACACGAACAGGTTCCTGCCGTAGCAGCGTTCCGGCGCCTCGGGGCTCCATAGGGGCGCGTCCTCGCCTCCTGGGCCTTTTCGAGCGGGGTGCTTGCTGGTAAGATATGCCGAACAACGCGGCCCTCGGGCATCGGCCGGGTCCCCGCTGCGAGGGGTGCGAGCGGAGGTGGAGCTTGGGAGGGAAGGTCCCATGAAGATTCAGGACGTGGACTTCAGCCTGTACGTCATCACGGACGCGGACGCCTCCGGCGGGCGGATGCATCAGGAGGTCGTGCGTCTCGCGGTCGAGGGCGGCGCCCGCGCGATCCTCTACCGGGACAAGACGGCGACGCTCAGGCGGCAGTGGGAGGTCGGACGGCAGCTGCGCGAGATCACGCGCCGGCACGGCGCGGCGCTCGTCGTGAACGACCGGCCCGACCTGGCGGTGTCCCTCGGCGCAGACGCGGTGAACATCGGCCCCGAGGACCTGCCCGCGGAGGCGGTGCGCAAGGTGGTCGGCAGGAACGTGCTCGTGGGCGTGAGCGTGTCCAGCGAGGACGAGGCCCGTGAGGCGGTCGAGGAGGGGGCGGACTTCCTGGTCGCCCGGCCCGTGTTCCCCACCCGCTGGAAGTCCGACGGCCGCCCGATCATGGGCTCGGAGGGGCTGACGCGGATTGTGCGCGCAGTCGGGGTGCCCGTGATCGCGGTGGGCGGAGTCAACATGAGCAACCTGGGCTCCGTGCTCGAGGCCGGCGCGGCGGGAGTGGGGGTCGTGGCCGAGATCATCGGGGCCCAGGACCCCCGTGCGGCGGCCCAGGAGTATCGCCAGGCCCTCGACTCGTACCGCAAGAGCGCCGAGCAGGTCTAGCCGCGCCCCGCGGCCCCGGATCGAAGTGGGCCGGGTAGCTCGCTCGGTAACTGAACAGATCGGATACTGAAGAGGTACCAAAGTGGGGGAGCCCCTGTTATCATAGGGTGTCCTGCCCCCCGGACGCCCGAGCGCGCTTAGGCGCCACGCTCGTCCTGGTGCGTCCCGACAAGGCGGCTGGCGGGTCGTTTGACTTGCCCGGGGAGATTAGTCAGAATGTCGGTGGATCGCTTGACTGGAGGGACAGCAACAGGATGGCCTACCTAAGCATCGGCACGCTCCTCTCGCTGCTCGGGTCGGGGGTGTCGGTTCCAGCGGCGGACTCGAACATCATTCCGATCGAGGGGTACACCGAGTTCCTGCTGTGGGCGTCGGTCGCTGTGGCAGCGCTGGTCGGCGTTCTGGTGATCTGGGCTATCTGGCGCTACCGCGCGCGTGCCGGCGACCAGGAGTACGCCCCGCAGATCCACGGCAACACCCCGCTCGAGATTGGCTGGACCGTCGCGCCCGCCGTCCTGCTCGCCGTGTTGTTCGGCCTGGCCACCTACTTCCAGCTGACCAGCTCCCGGAGTGCGGGAGCCGGCCTGCCGAAGGGCAGACCTCCCGACATAATCGTCATAGCCCACCAATTCTGGTGGGAGTTTCGTTACCCCAAGCTCGGCATAGTCACCGCGAACGAGTTCCACATCCCCGTCAAGCAGGACATCGTGGTCCAGGTGGAGTCCGACGACGTGATCCACGACCTGTGGATGCCGGCGCTCGGCGAGAAGATGGACGCGGTGCCCGGCCAGACGAACTACGAGGTGCTGTACGCCCCCAAGCCGGGCAGCTACAACGGCGCGTGCGCGGAGTACTGCGGCGCCGAGCACGCCTGGATGCGCCCGTACGCGGTGGCTCAGACCCCGGCCGAGTTCCGGAGGTGGGTGCGGCACGAGAAGACCCTGCCCGCGAAGCCCACGAGCCAGCTCGCGAAGGCGGGCGAGAAGTACTTCATGAGCAACACCTGCATTGATTGCCACACCATCGCAGGCACGAAGGCGAACGGCCGCGTTGCGCCGGACCTGACCCACTTCGGCAGCCGGAAGTTCATCGGCGCGGGCGTGATGACGAACCGGACGCAGAACCTGAAGGCGTTTCTGAAGGATCCGCAGGCGGTGAAGCCGGGCATCCTGATGCCCGACTTCCACCTGTCGGACCAGCAGGTGAACGAGCTTACCGCGTACCTGGAGGGCCTGAAATGAGCGACGTGCCGCTGATCCCCGAGCATGCCACGCAGTTTCCGCAGGTGAAGCGGATGAACGCGCTGCTCGAGTGGGTGGCGACGGTCGACCACAAGCAGATCGGGATGATGTACCTGTTCGGCACGTTCTTCTTCCTGCTGGTGGGCGGCGTCGAGGCCCTGTTGATGCGCATCCAGCTCGCGCAGCCGAACGAGCACTTCCTGTCGCCGCAGGACTATAACCAGCTGTTCACGATGCACGGCATCACGATGATCTTCCTCGTGGTGATGCCGATGCTCCTGGGGCTGGCGAACTACGTCGTGCCCCTGCAGATCGGCGCCCGGGACATGGCCTACCCGCGCCTCAACGCGCTCTCCGTGTGGATGTTCTACTTCGGCGGGATGATCCTGTACGCGAGCTTCCTGGCCGGGGGCGCCCCCGACGCGGGCTGGTTCGCGTACGTGCCCCTGAGCACGCCGCCCTACACGACGAACGTGGGGATGGATTACTACGGGATCGGTCTGCTGGTGTCAGGGATCGGCACGGTGGCGACGGCGCTGAACCTGGTGGCGACGATATTCCTGTACCGTGCCCCGGGCATGACGATGCGACGCCTGCCGCTGTTCACCTGGATGGTGCTGTTCAACAGCTTCATCATCCTGTTCGCGATGCCCGCGCTCAACGCCTCGCTCGTGCTCCTGCTGCTCGACCGCATGCTCGGAGCCCACTTCTTCGACGTGCTCGCCGGCGCCTCTCCTCTGCTGTGGCAGCACTACTTCTGGGCGTTCGGACACCCCGAGGTGTACATCATGGTGCTGCCGGCGTGGGGCATCATCTCCGAGGTCGTCCCCGTGTACTCCCGCAAGCCGATATTCGGCTACGGGGCCGTCGCCGGCTCGACGATAGCGATAGCCTTCCTGAGCTTCGCTGTGTGGGGCCACCACATGTTCACCTCGGGCATGGGCACGCTCAGCGATCTGCTGTTCTCGGGCGCGAGCCTGATGATCGCGGTGCCGACGGGCATCAAGATCTTCAACTGGATCGCGACCGCCTGGAAGGGCAAGATTCACTTCACGACCTCGATGCTGTTCGCGCTCGCCTTCATCGTCCAGTTCACGGTCGGGGGAGTGACGGGCGTGCAGTTCGGCATCGTGCCGTTCGACCGGCTGACCACCGATACCTACTACGTGGTCGCGCACTTCCACTACGTGCTGTTCGGGGGCACGCTGTTCGGCCTGTTCGCCGGGTTCTACTACTGGTTCCCGAAGGCGTTTGGGAGGATGCTCTCCGAAAGGCTCGGCAAGTGGAACTTCTGGCTGATGTTCGTGGGCTTCAACACCGCCTTCTTCGTCCAGCACGCGCTGGGCTGGATGGGCATGACCCGCAGGATCTGGACTTACCCCGACTACCCGAACTGGGGACTGTACAACATGATCTCCACGGTGGGCTCGTTCATCCTGGCCGCTGGGGTGCTCCTGTTCGCGTACAACGTGTGGCACAGCGCGAGGCACGGGGAGTTGGCCGGTGAGAACCCGTGGGACGCCTGGACGCTCGAGTGGGCGACGACGAGCCCGCCGCCGCACTACAACTTCGACCAGGTGCCTCCGGTCAGATCTCGCCGGCCGCTGTGGGACCTCAACCACCCCGACATGGCCGACAAGGACTAGGGAGAGCTCGGAAGAATGGCGACGACCGAACTGGAGTTGATGAACAAGAACAAGCTGGGGATGCTCATCTTCCTGGCTTCCGACGTCGTGTTCTTCGCGATGCTCATCCTGTCGTACGCCTACTACCGACACCACTGGGGCACGGGCCCGACCGACTCCGTGCTCGACATCAAGGAGATGCTGCCCTTCACGCTGGCCCTGTGGTCGTCGAGCTTCACGATCTGGATGTCCGAGCGCAGCCTCCGCCGCGGCAGCATCTGGGGGATGCGGCTGTGGCTCCTGCTCACGATCCTGCTGGGCGGCTTCTTCCTGTGGGGCGAGGCCACGGAGTACCTGAAGCTGTACAGCGAGAACGTGAACATCGCGGCGGGCATGTTCGGCTCGACTTTCTTCACCGTGACCGGCTTCCACGGGCTGCACGTCTCGGTCGGCCTGGTGGCCCTGCTCACGATGTTCGTCATCTCCCTGACGGGCTGGGTGAAGCCCGAGCACGCCGAGAACTACGAGGCGCTCGGCTACTACTGGCACTTCGTAGACCTCGTCTGGGTGTTCGTGTTCTCGATAATCTACGTCTGGGGTCTGGTTCCACAGTAGAAGAGGCGGAGATGGCGGTAGGCAGCTGGTCACAAGTCAAGGGAGCGTCGAGGGTCCTTGCCTGGAGGATGCCCCTGTCGTGGTACAGGCGCCTGACGCTCGCGAACGCGGTCGCGGTGTGGATGCTGATCGTGCTCGGCGGGCTCGTGCGCGTCACGGGCTCGGGGATGGGCTGCGGGGGCTCCTGGCCGATGTGCCACGGCCACTGGCTGCCCTCGCCGACCGACTACCACGAGATGATCGAGTGGAATCATCGCCTGTTCGCCACGATGGTCGGGTTCCTCATGGTCGCCACGGTGGGCTCGACGCTGCTGTGGTTCCGCTCGCGGCGCAGGCTGTTCTGGCTGGCGATCCTCGCCACCGTAACGTACATCGGCCAGGCGATCCTCGGTGGGGTCACCGTGCTGCTCCACCTGGACCAGACGTGGGTCGCGGCGCACATGGGCAACTCGATGCTGCTGCTCGCCTCGGTCATACTGCTCGCGCAGTTCGCCAGGATCGGCCAGGTGAGGGGCGCGTCCGGAGACAGGAAGCTGCTGTGGCTCACCCTGGCGACGCTCGCGTGGACCTACGCCTCGATGTTCACCGGCTCGGCCGTGGTGGGCGCGAAGGCGGACGTGGCCTGCCCCGCGTGGCCCCAGTGCGGCCCCTCCAGCCTCCTGCCCGTCACGTGGGACCAGTGGGTGAACTTCGGGCACCGGCTGGCGGTGGGGCTCGCGGACGTGCTGATGCTCGTGCTCACGGTCGCGATCTGGAAGACGCGGCGCGGCGACCGCCGGCTGATGCTCTCGGCGCACGCGCTCGCGCTGGTGTACGTGGCGCAGGTGTTCCTGGGCGCGTTCACGATCTGGCTCAGAGCGCCCGAGGCCCTGAAGGGGGCGCACCTCGCGCTTGCGGCCGCGAGCTGGGGCGCGCTCGTCGTGATGACCGTGTTCGTGTGGGCCGAGAGGCCGCGGCCCGGGCCGCCGGGCCGTGGAGACGGAGTCGAGGAGCCTCGGGCGGCGGCCGGCTCAAGGAGGCAGGAGGAGGGCCTGCCCGCGCTCGTGAGGACGTACATCGGGCTGACGCGGCCGGGGGTGATCCCGCTCCTGCTGGTGCCCACGGTCGCCTCGATGCTGATCGCGGCGGTGCAGCAGCCGCCCTCGAGGCCCCTGCTCGAGCTGATCCTGTGGACGGTGATCGGCGGCACGCTCGCGACGGCCGGGGCGCACTCGATCAATCAGTACCTGGACCGCGACATAGACGCGCGGATGAAGCGCACCCGCCGCAGGGCGCTGGTGACCGGGCGCGTCCTGCCCGAGCACGCGCTGTGGTTCGGGATCGCGCTCACGATCGCAGGCTGCGCCGAGCTGTGGGTCGCGGTGAACCCGCTCTCCTCGCTGCTGGCGCTCGCGGGCAACCTGTTCTACGTGTTCGTGTACACGATGTGGCTGAAGCGGACGACTGTGCAGAACGTGGTCATCGGCGGGGCGGCAGGCGCTGTGCCCCCGCTCGTCGGCTGGGCCGCGGTCACGGGTGGCGTCGGGCTGCCCGCCCTGCTCTTCTTCGCGATAATATTCTTCTGGACACCGGCCCACTTCTGGGCGCTGGCCCTGGTCAGGAGCGAGGAGTACCGCGGGGCGGGGGTGCCGATGCTTCCCGCGGTGAAGGGCGCGCGGGCTACCCACCGGGGGATCGTGATATACGCCGCGCTGACGCTCGCGAGCACGCTCGTGCCCGTGCTGACCCACTCGCTGGGGGTGGTGTACCTGGCGGTGGCGCTCGTGCTCGGGTCCGTGTTCGTGTTCCGGGCGGTTCGGCTCGGGCGGGACGGGAGCCTGAAGCTCGCCTGGGGGCTGTTCAAGTACTCGAACACTTATCTGGCGGTGCTGTACCTGGCGATGGTCGTGGACCGCCTGCTCGCCATGAGAGCGCTGAGCTAGGAGGAGGGGAGCGTATGACGGCGCACAAGCCGGAGGAGGGACACGCCACGGCGCACCACGGGCCGATAGAGGAGCTGCGCCCGGGCTGGAGCCGACCGCGGCCCGAGCACGTGCCGCGGCCCACATACTGGCCCGCCGTCACCGCGTTCGGCATAGCGCTCATAGGCTGGGGGCTCGTGATGTCCCTCATCGTGTCCGGCATGGGGGTCGTATTGGTGATCGCCGGCATAGTCGGCTGGATATGGGAGTTCAAGTATGGAGAGGAGTGAGGAGGCGCTGACGCAGGAGCTCGCGCGGGAGCACGAGGCGGAGGAGCCTATAAGGCTCGGCCCGCTGACGATGGACCGCCGCGCGTTCCTGAACCTCATCAGCGTAGGGCTGGGAGGGCTCCTGGCCCTGCCCATCGCCGTCCCGTTCCTGGGGTTCCTGCTGCAGCCGATCCTGATGAAGGCGCCCACGAGGTGGGAGAGCATCGGCAAGCTCGACGAGTTTCAGATAGGGTCCACCGTGCAGCGGGACGTGACGGACCCCTCCTCTCTCCCCTGGGGAGGCATGGCGAACAGGACCGCGGTCTTCGTCCGACGCGAGTCGCAGAAGGAGCTCATCGCCTTCTCGGTGAACTGCACGCACCTGGGCTGCCCGCTCCGGTGGGAGGCGGGAGCCGAGCTGTTCCTGTGCCCGTGCCACGGAGGCGTGTTCTACAGGAACGGCCAGGTCGCGGGCGGCCCGCCGCCCAGGCCGATGGTCCGGTATCCAGTGCGAGTACGCAACGGCGGGGTGGAGGTCATGGCGCTGCCGAGCGTGCTCGGAGTCGAGTAGACGCAGCCCGAGGAGCATAAACGCATGCGCTTTCCATTCGTGCGCTACCTGCAGGTCATATGGGACGCCGCGGACGAGCGTCTCGGCATCTCGACCGTCTGGAACGCGACGGCGCGCCACCCCATCCCGCGCGAGAAGGGCTTCATGGCGTGGACGTACGTCCTCGGGAGCATGACGCTCACCTCGTTCATCGTGCTCGTCGTCACGGGCATCGCGCTCGCCACGGTGTATATACCCTCGACGGGCCAGGCATACGACAGCCTGCAGTACATCACGAACGTCGCCCCGATGGGCAGCATCCTTCGGGGGCTGCACGTGTGGAGCGCCTCGGCGATGGTGATCTGCATCGGGCTCCACATGATCCAGGTGTTCCTGATCGGGGCGTACAAGTACCCGCGCGAGGTCAACTGGCTGACGGGCGCGGCGCTGCTGGCGCTGACGATGGGCATGGCCTTCACCGGACAGCTCCTGCGCTGGGACAACATCGCGTACTGGTCTATATTCATCCTGGCGCAGCAGGCCGCCCGCTTCCCCGTGCTCGGGCCGTGGCTGGTGGACTTCCTGCTCGCGGGCCATACGATCGGCGGTACCACGCTCAGCCGGTTCTACGCCTTCCACGTGTTCTTCATTCCCGCGGCCATCTTCGCGCTGATAGGCGTCCACCTGTACCTGGTGATCTACCACGGCATCTCCGAGTCGCCGAAGCTGGGCAGGGTGGTGGATCCGAAGACGTACAAGCACTGGTACCACTCGCTGCTCGAGCGCGAGGGCGTGCCCTTCTGGCCGGACGGGGTGTGGCGCGACGTGGTCGCGTCCTTCGTGCTGGTGTTGATCGTGCTCGCGGTCGCGATGTTCTACGGGCCGCCGCACCTGGACAAGCCCCCCGATCCGACGGATCTGGTCGCGCAGCCGAAGCCGGACTGGTACTTCCAGTGGATCTTCGCGCTGCTGGCGCTCAGCCCGCACCTGTTCGAGGACTGGCTGATCATCGGCGGGCCGCTCGTGACGGGGCTGATAATCATCCTGGTCCCGTTCCTCTCGAACAGGGGAGAGCGCCACTTCGCGCGTCGGCCGTGGGCGGTGGGCACGGTGGTCGCCTCCTTCCTGCTCGTGTTCGTGCTGACGTTCGAGGGCACGCGGGCGCCCTGGGTCCCCTCCTACGACGCGCAGCCCCTGCCCAGGAGCGTGGTGGCCTCCAACAACCCGCTCGTCGTGCAGGGAGCCAACCTGTTCAAGACGAAGGGCTGCGAGGCGTGCCACACGATAGACGGCTACGGAGGCACCCGCGGGCCCGACCTGAGCTACATCGGCGAGGACCTGACGGCGGGCCAGATCATATGGAGGATCCAGAACGGCGGCACGAACATGCCGAGCTACGCGGGCACGCTGACCCCACAGGAGCAGGACGCGCTCACGGCCTTCCTGCTGACGCGCAAGCGGCCGCCGGTCGAGCAGGCCGGCCGCGAGCAGAAGGGCACCTCGCGACACCGCACTCGGGGCTCCGAGGCGGGCAGGTAAGCTCTCGAGTCGTGCGGGGGAAGGGCCGCCCCGCCCTTCCCCCGCACGACTCACGCCGCCCGGCCGGCCTCCGAGCTCTCCACCCCGATCCAGTAGTTGTTGCGGCGCACGTACTCCGCACCGCGAATCGCGATGCCGCGGGCCTGCACCACCTCCTCTGGGTGGACCAGGCACAGGTTCGGACGGGCCCCGAACCTCTGGACGTAGCGCTCGATCCCCTCCAGGATCTTCTCCTCGGTCGGCTTCTTCTTCGTGTCGTCGTACCACAGCAGGAACATCGGGCACTCCTTGGAACTAGAACGTATGTTCTATTATACCGTCTCGCGCGTCACTCGGCACGGGTGTACACTGCGAGACGCTCCGCGAGATGGGGCAGGCGCGCTGGAGGATGGAGCAGCTCCGGCTCGACGTGAGGCAGGTCCCTACAGCGCCGCGACCGCGATGTAGTACACCGCGACGACGACCCACAGCAGGCTGTCTATGCGGTCCAGCAGCCCGCCGTGCCCGGGGATGAGCGTGCCCGAGTCCTTCGCGCCCGCGAGGCGCTTGACGTACGACTCGGCGAGGTCTCCTGCCTGGGCGAGCGCCGAGAGCAGCAGCGACGCCGCGGCGATCCAGCCGAGGGGCACGGGCAGGCCCGCCACCGCCGCGACGATCACGCCCGTGATCACCGTGAGCGCGGCGGCCCCCACCGACCCCTCCACGGTCTTGCCGGGACTGATCGCGGGCGCGAGCTGGTGCCGTCCCAGGTACGAGCCCACCATGTACGCTCCCGTGTCGGAGGCCCAGGTGCAGAGGACGACGAGCGCTGCCCATCCCCGGCCGTGGGGCAGCCCGCGCAGCAGCTCGAAGTGGAGCAGCGGCCACCCGACGTACAGCGCGCCTCCTGACGCGAACGCCCACCTCTGGAGCCCGCCGGGCTCCGGCCCCTTCGAGAGGAGGTACAGCAGGGGCGCGAGCAGGGCGGCGAATATCGCCAGGTCGAGGAACAGGTCCGTCCGGGGTCGGATCTCGACCGTGGCGATCGAGGCGAGGATGAGCAGGACCACCAGCCCCACCCCGAGCGGGGCCGGGAGATCGCGCCCCGAGCGCGAGAGCAGGCCGTACATCTCGAGCACGCCGACGATGCCGAGGCCGAGCAGGATCAGCCCGACGAGCACGTGGGGGCCGAGCACGACCGCGGCGGCCACGGCCACGACCGCGATGCTGCTCACCGCTCGTGTGCCGAACCCCGACGGCACCTGGTCTACACCTGTTCCAGCAGGCCGCCGAACTTGCGCTTGCGCCTGCCGTAGTCCCTCACCGCCTGATACAGGTCCGCCTTGCTGAAGTCCGGCCAGTAGACGGGAGTCGACCAGAACTCGGCGTAAGCCGCCTGCCAGATGAGGAAGTTGGAGAGCCTCATCTCCCCCGCGGTGCGTATGATGAGGTCGGGGTCGGGCAGCCCCGCGGTGTAGAGGTGGCAGGAGATGAGCTCCTCGGAGACCTTCTCGGGCGGGACCCGCTCGGCGATGATCCTCTGCACCGCGTGTACCAGCTCGGCGCGTCCGCCGTAGTTGTAGGCCGCGGAGAGCACCAGGCGCTGGTTGTCGCGCGTCAGGTCCAGCGCGGCGCGCACCGCCTGCTGCTGCTCCTCGGGCAGCCTCTCGAGGCTGCCGAGGTGGCAGATCCGCACGCCCTCCCGGTGCAGCTCGGGCGTCTCGCGAACTAACGCCTCGCCCAGGAGGCCGATGAGCCCCTCGACCTCGTCCTCCGGGCGCGACCAGTTCTCGGTGGAGAACGCGAACACGGTGAGGTACCTGATCCCGATCTCGACGCAGGCCTCGACGATCGGGCGGATGTTCTCCACGCCCGCGCGGTGGCCCTGGCTACGAGGCAGGCCACGGGCCCTCGCCCAGCGGCCGTTGCCGTCCATGATTATGGCTACGTGTTGTGGGATGGCTCCGACCGTCAAACGGTGAGTATCTCCTGCTCCTTCTGAGCGCCGAGAGCGTCGGCCTCCTTGATATAGCGGTCGGTGATGGCCTGCAGCTTCTCCTGCGCCCGCTTGTGCTCGTCCTCTCCCACGAGCTTCTCGTGCTCGAGCTCCTTGAGGTCGCTCATGCCGTCGCGACGGATGTTCCGGATCGCCACCCGATCCTCCTCGACCCGCTGGCGGACCAGCCTCACGAGGTCCTTGCGCCGCTCCTCCGTCAGGGGCGGCACGGGTATGCGGATCACGCTGCCGTCGTTCGAGGGGTTGAGGTTGAGGTCGGCCGTGCGGATCGCCTTCTCGATCGCCGGGATCGCGTTCTTGTCCCACGGCGTCACGACGAGCATCCGCGCGTCGGCCGCGCTGATGCCGCCGAGCTGCTTGAGCGGCGTGGGCGTGCCGTAGTAGTCGACCTCGACGTGCTCGATGAGCCCGGCCGAGGCCCTGCCCGTGCGGATGCCCGCGAGGTCGCGCTTGAGGACCTCGATGCTCGTCTTCATGCGCTTCTCGGCATCGGCGAGTACGTCGTCGGTCATTGCCACGGCCTCCTGTGCTTCGTGCTGATCCCCAACTCCCGGCTCCGGAGGTCGTCCCCGGCGCTCGGCGTAGAATTATACCGCGCGGCGGCCGCTAGCTCACGAGCGTGCCGATCCGCTCACCCTCGATCGCCCGCAGGATGTTGTCTCCGTCCTGCATGTTGAACACGAGCACGGGCAGCGAGTTCTCCTGGCACAGCGCGAGCGCGGGGCCATCAATCACCCTGAGGCCGAGGCGTAGGGCGTCCTGGAACGACAGCTCGTCGAACTTGACGGCGTCCGGGTGCACGTTCGGGTCGGAGGAGTATACGCCGTCCACCTTGTTCTTCGCGAAGAGTATGATCTCGGAGTGCAGCTCGAGCGCGCGCAGCGCCGCGGCGGTGTCGGTGCTGAAGTAGGGGTTGCCGGTGCCCGCGGCGAGGATGACCACCCTGCCCTTCTCCATGTGCCGTATCGCCCTCCGGCGGATGTACGGCTCGGCCACCTGCGGCATCTCGATCGCGGTCATGACGCGGGTCGGACAGTCCATCTTCTCGAGCGCGTCGAGCATCGCGAGGGAGTTGAGCACAGTGGCGACCATGCCCATGTAGTCGGCCACGGCCCTGTCCATGCCCTGGGAGCTCGCGCGCAGCCCGCGCCAGATGTTGCCTCCCCCGACGACGATGCTCACCTGCACGCCCAGGTCCACGACCGCCTTGATCTGGCCCGCGACCCCGCGCACGACGCCCGGGTCTATGCCGTAGGGCATCTCGCCCATGAGCGCCTCGCCGCTGAGCTTGAGCAGCACCCGCCTGTACTTCGCGCTCAAAGGGTCACCTCCTGTGCGTCCGGTACATGGTATACGACGAAGGGGGATGCTTCACAGCATCCCCCGGGAGCGCAACCCCTGTTACTCGGCCCCGAGCTCGAACCTCGCGAACCTTCGGAGCACTATGTTCTCTCCGACCTTCGCGACCGTCTCGGTGATCAGGTCGTCGAGGGTCTTGCTCGTGTCGCGGTTGTACGGCTGCCGCCTCAGCGCCTCGACGTCCTCCGCGCCGTTCGCAGCGGCCTGCATCGCGATCTCCCGCGCGAGCCTGCGGAAGTCCTCCGTGCGGGCGACGAAGTCGGTCTCGCAGTTGAGCTCGACGAGCGCTCCGAGCCTGCCCCCGTGCACGTAGGCTTCCACGAGCCCTTGGTTGGCGACGCGGCCGGCCTTCTTCGCGGCGACGGCGAGGCCGCGCTCGCGGATGATCTCGACGGCCCGCTCCCGGTTGCCGTTCGCCTCCTCGAGCGCCCTGCGCACGTCCATTATTCCCGCCCCGGTCTGCTCGCGCAGCTCCTTGATGGCTTCCCTGCTGATGCTCAACTCCTACACCTCCGGTGTGTTTCGCTGTGTGGCACAAAAATCGGAGGGGGACACTCCCGTGCCAGCCCCTCCCACTCCCGACCGCCTCGGGTGCGCGCGTCTACTCGTTCACGAGGGCGAGGTCCGCCTCCGCGTTCATCTGCTCGACCTCCGCCGCGGCCTCTTCCTCGGCCCGCTCGGCCTCGATGGCGGCGGCGCGGCTCGCGCCCTCGATGCAGGCGTCGGCGATCTTGCTCGTGATCAGCCTGACCGCGCGGATCGCGTCGTCGTTCGACGGGATCACCCAATCTATCACGTCCGGGTCGCAGTTGGTGTCCACCATCGCGACCACGGGGATGCCCAGCCTGTTCGCCTCGGCGACGGCGATGCTCTCCTTACGGGGGTCCACGACGTACAGGATCGAGGGGAGCTCATACATGTCCTTGATGCCGCCGAAGAGGCGGTTGAGCTTCTCGATCTCGGCCTCGGCCTTCAGCGCCTCCTTCTTCGGCAGGCGCTCGAAATCGCCCCGAGCCTGCCTGGCCTCCAGATCGGCCAGGTAGCGGAGCCTCGAGCGCATGGTGACGAAGTTGGTGAGCAGCCCGCCCATCCAGCGCTGGTTGACGTAGTACTGGCCTGCCCGGGTGGCTTCCTCCCGGATGGTGTCCTGTGCCTGCTTCTTCGTGCCGACGAACAGGACCCTGCCGCCCTGCTCGACGGTGTCTGCGACGAACTCGTACGCCTGGTTGAGCGCGGTGACGGTCTGTGCGAGGTCTATGATGTGAATGCCGTTGCGCTCGGTGAAGATGTACGACTTCATCTTGGGGTTCCAGCGGCGCGACTGGTGGCCGAAATGCACGCCCGCTTCGAGGAGCCCCTTCATGTTCACGACGTTTGCCAAGCGATCAAGCCTCCTTGATGTTCTCCTCCGCCCCCTTCATCCACCGCAGGGACCGGCATACCCGGCAGGACCCGCGGCTCCGGAGGCGTGCGTTCTTTCTCCCTGCGTCCGGCGCAGAGCATTATCAGTATATCACACCGACGCCGTTTGACACCCTCCGAATCCGCCAAGTATAATCGGCCGATACGACCCGGAATCCGTCTCGACCGACATAAGATCTCAAGGGGAGACCTTATCCGATGCCGAAGAGGACCTATCAGCCGAAGAAGCGGCCGCGCCTGCGGGAGCACGGCTTCCTCGCCCGGATGAAGACCCGGGGAGGCCGCGCCATCATCGCGGCGCGGCGCCGCAAGGGCCGCCACAAGCTCACGGTCAGCGACGAGAAGTAGCGGTCGCGGTCTTCGGTTGGATCGGGCTCGGAGGCTTAGGGCTAACCGGGATTGGAGAGAGGTCAGGAGGCGAGGGCGCTGTGCGGCGGACCGGTGGGCGGTCCTGTGCGTGCTGCCCGGCGGCGACGGTGAGCGCTTCGGTTTCGGGACGGGCAGAGGGTTCCGGACCGCCGTGGAGCGCAACCGCGCCCGGCGTAGGCTCAGAGAGGCGTTCCGTCAGGTGTACCGCTCCGACGGCCGTCCGAGGGCGATGACGGCGACGGCGAGAAGGGAGTCGCTCGACGCGGGCTTCGAGGAGCTGAAGGCGTCGGTGCGGTCGCTCCTGATGAGCTTGGGCGTGCCCGTCGAGGACGTGGACCGAAGATGAAGTACGTGGCGATGTTCCTTATCAGGGCCTACCAGCTCACGCTGTCGCGCGTGCTGCCGCCAGCCTGCAGGTTCTACCCGAGCTGCTCGCAGTACGGCTACGAGGCCATCTCCCGCTACGGCATCTTCAAGGGCGGATGGCTGACAGTGCGCAGGCTCCTCCGCTGCAATCCCTGGCACCCTGGCGGATACGACCCGGTCCCTTAACCTAACGCGGCTCTGCCGAGGAGTACAGATTGCAAATACCCATCTGGGATCAATTCGTCCACCTGCTCGAGACCGGACTGCTGTTGGTGAACAGCTGGACCGGCAACCTCGCGCTGGCGATCATACTCTTCACCCTGTTCCTGATGGCGCTGTTCACGCCGCTCATGCTGCCCTCGCTGCGCAACTCGCGCAAGCAGCAGGAGCTCGCGCCGCAGATCAGGCAGATACAGAAGAAGCACGGCAAGGACAAGGCTGCGGCTCAGAAGGAGGTCATGGAGCTGTACTCGCAGTACGGCTTCAATCCCCTGTCCGGATGCCTGCCGATGCTCGTGCAGTGGCCGTTCTTCCTGGGCTTCTGGCGGGCACTGATGAACCTGTCGAAGACGGACGTCGCGCAGCACAGCCACTTCCTGTGGATCAGCAACATCTCGAACCACGATACCTGGCATATCCTGCCGATCCTGGCGTTCGTCGCGCAGTTCGTCCAGACGCGGATGATGATGCCTCGCAAGGCGGACCAGGACCCGCAGCAGGCCAGCATGAACTTCATGATGCAGTTCATGCCTCTCATGGTCGTGGTCATCGGCTGGAACATGTCCGCGGGCGCGGTGCTGTACTGGGTGGTGTCCTCGATCTACCGCGCCGTGCTGCAGTTCTTCATCACGGGCTGGGGCTCGCTCGTTGAGCTGCCGGTGATCGGTCCGGCGCTCCCGCGTCGCCAGCCGAGGAGCTACCTCAAGCCGCCCGACCCCAACAAGCCGCGCAAGCAGGGGTTCATGGCGCGGATGCAGCAGAAGATGCTCGAGGCGCAGGAGCAGCAGCGCTCGGCGCAGTCGAGAGGCGGGAGCCCGGCCGTGGCCGAGGGAGGGGCCGGCAAGGCCACCCGCGACGAGGCCCCGGAAAGGCCCGAGGTCAGCCTGGAGGAGGCGGAGCAGCAGGGCGTGCGCTTCACCGACGACGCCTGGAGGCTGCCGGGGGCGCCGGGCACGAACGCGACCATCGGCACCCTCGCCCAGACCACCGCGGGCGCCTCGAACGGGAGCGCGCCCGCCGCGCAGAACCGCCCCCAGAGCTCGAAGCGCCAGGGCAGCCGCAAGCGCAAGCGTCGCTAACTCGATCGGAGGTGTGAACGAGCCTGGTGAGAAAGCGGGAAAGCATTGAGATCTCCGCCACGACGGTGGAGAGCGCGGTCGAGCTCGCGCTCGAACAGCTCGGGCGCAGCAGGGAAGAGGTGGAGGTGACCGTGCTCCGAAGGCCGAACGAGCCGGACGAGCACGGTTACGCCACCGACGAGGCGCTCGTGCTCGTCGAGACGAGGAGCGACGCGGCCGAGGCCCCCCAGCTCCAGAGGCCGCGTCACGAGCTGAGCCCCAGCGAGCGGATGCGCGCGAGCCAGGTCGGCCAGGAGGTGCTGAGCGACCTGCTGCACCACATGAGCCTGATCGCCAGCTGCCACGTGGGGCCTTCCTCCGGGAACTCTCAGGGAGAGATGCCGGTCGTGCTCGAGGTGGAGGGCGAGGACCTCGGGGTGCTGATCGGCAGGCGGGGCGAGAACCTGAACTCGCTGCAGCAGATCGTCAACCTGATCGTGCAGAAGAGGCTCGGGCTCTGGCCGAACATCCAGGTCGACGTCGCGGGGTACCGCCACAAGCGCGAGCAGAGCCTCGAGAGCCTGGCCCGAAGGACGGCCAGGCGGGTCGCCGACACCCAGCAGCCCTACACCTTCGAGCCGATGCCGGCGCGCGAGCGCCGCATCATCCACCTGGCCGTGCAGCAGGACTCGAGGGTGTACACCGAGAGCACGGGCGAGGGGGATGAGCGGCGGGTGGTGATGTACCCTGCGTAGCGAGGTCGCGCCCGAGTTCCTGACCGTCGGGCACGTGACCAAGGATGTCCAGGACGGCGGCTTCACCACCGGCGGGACCGTGACCTACGCCGGGCTGCTCGCTTCACGGCTCGGCCTGCACACCTCGGTCGTGACGAGCTGCGCCCCGGAGATGGACCTGGAGTCGCGACTGCCGGGGATCGAGCTCGCGGTGCGGCCGTCCGCCGAGACCACCAGTTTCAAGAACGTGTACGAGGGCTCGATACGGCACCAGCGCCTGCTGGGGCACGCCGAGGTGCTCTCGGCGCGCGACGTGCCGGACGGGTGGCGCGACGCCGGGATCGTGCTCCTCGGGCCGGTCGCGGCGGAGCTCGCCGACGACGTGTTCCACGCCTTCGATCGCTCCCTGCTCGGCCTCACCCCTCAGGGGATGATGCGCGCCTGGGACGAGCGCGGCTACGTGCGCGCCGTGCGCTGGGAGAGGGCCGAGGAGCTGCTGGATCGGGTGGACGTGCTCGTGCTCAGCCCGGAGGATCTGCCCGAGCCCACCGAGCTTGCGCGGTTCACGCAGCTCGTGGACGTCGTGGCGGTGACGGAGTCGTCCCGCGGCGCGGTGGTGTACGAGCGCGGGAGGGGACACGCCTTCCCCGCGTACCGCAGCAGGGTGAGCGATCCGACCGGCGCAGGCGACACCTTCGCGGCGGCGTTCCTCGTGGAGCTAAGCTCCACCGGCTGCGTCGAGCGCGCCGCTCACTTCGCGAACTGCGCCGCGTCCTTCGTGATAGAGGCCGAGGGGCCCTCAGGGCTGCCCGATCGTGGGCAGGTCGAGGAGCGGATGGCGCGCGCGGAGTTCCACGAGGAGTCCCGGGCGGGGTGAGCCATGTCGAGCCTTAGCGGCAGTGTGGCGATCGTCACCGGAGCCAGCAGCGGCATCGGCCTCGCGGTGGCGAAGGCGCTGGCTGGCGAGGGCTGCCTGGTCGCGATGGCCGCGCGTCACGCCGAACAGCTCGAGGAGGCTTGCCGCGCGGTCGAGTCCCACGGTGGAGAGGCGATCGCGGTAGTGGCGGACGTCGGCGACGAGGCGCAGGTGCGCGAGCTCGTGCGGGCGACGCTCGACCGGTGGGGCCGGGTGGACATCCTCGTGAACAACGCGGGGTTCGGGGTGATGAAGCCGTTCCTGGACACGAGCGTCACCGAGCTCGAGGAGCAGATGCGCACGAACTTCCTGGGCGCGGCGTTCGCCACCAGAACGGTGCTCGAGGACATGGTGCCTCGCCGGAGCGGCCACGTCGTGAACGTGGCGTCGCTCGCCTCCAGGTTCCCGCTCCCGAACTACAGCGCTTACTCGGCTTCGAAGGCCGCCCTCGACGCCTTCTCGCAGGCGCTGCGCGCCGAGCTTTCGCCGTACGGAGTCCGGGTAACCGCGGTGTACCCGAGCGCGACCCGCACGCAGTTCTTTCGTAAGGCCGGCTCCGCACGGTGCCGCCAGTCTGTGGCGCGGATGTTCATGCAGAAGCCGGAGACGGTCGCCGAGGCGATAGTGGAGGCGCTGAGGACGGGCAAGCCGGAGGTATACCCGCAGCCCGGCACGCAGCTAGTGCCCGCGTTCCGGGCCGTGCTCTCCCCGGCGTTCCGGCTCGTCCTGTCGGCGCTCGCGAGGATCTACGGCTAGCCCGAGCGCGCCTCGATCATCGCGGCTATCTCCGACCGGCCGAGATGCTGTGCCCAGCCGAGCGGGGTGGAGTCGAACGTGGCGTCCCGCGCCTCTAGGTCGGCTCCGGCCTCGAGCAGCACCCGCGCGAGCTCGGCGTCTCCCCGGTGCACCGCCTCGTGCAGCGGGGTCGTCCGCTCCCGGCCGTGCCTTCGGTTCGCGAGCGCGGGGTCGCGGCTCAGGAGCTCCGGCACCCGCTCTCTCCAGCCGAGGTCCCACGCGGAGAGCACGTCCAGCTCTGCTCCGTGCCGCACGAGCCACTCCGCGGAGGCGGCCCGACCGACCCGGGCGGCGAGCTCGATCAGCGTCAGCCCGGAGGGCAGCGGGGCGTCGAGGTCCTCCCGTCTGCCCAGCGACTCGAGCCTCTCCAGATCGCCCAGACCCACCGCCTCCGCGAGCGCGAGCCTCGGACCGGTCGGGGGGTTATGCAGGGCCTCCGGGGTCATCTGCCAGGTCTGGCCGTGGCCGAGCGACCCAAAGCCGAGCCTGCGGTACACCGGCTCACCGAGCGGCGTGGCGTTCAGCACGGCGAACCTGCAGCCAGCGTCGCGGGCGGCCTCGCAGGCGGCGAGCGTCACCGCCGTGCCGATGCCCCGGTTGCGCTCTTCCGGCACCACACCCACGTCGAAGATACCGGCCACCCCGTGCTTGCCGCTCGTGATGAAGACGGAGCTCGCGCCCACGGGCTTGCTGCCAAGGAACGCCAGGTAGAGGCGGTAGCTCTTCGGCCGCCGCCCGGCCGCAGTCTCGCGCGCCGCAACGAGCGAGCGCCACTCCTCGTTGTCTCCGTGCGCGGGATGCACGTAGTCATCCCAGAGGCCACTTCCCCCCGTCTGACGGACCATGAGATCGGGCGGCGTCGGGTGGTCGGTGCGGAGCCTGGCCAGGTCGCAGACCATCCAGTGCGGCCGGAAGCTCCAGTCGAAGCCGCGCGCGGCGAGCCTAACGCCCGCTTCCGGCACTTCGCCGATCCCGATGTGCCAGGCGTGGATAGGGCGCCGCTCTCCCTGCGACCGGTAGGAGTCGAGGGCCTCGTCCACGCGAGCGAACACGCGGCTCAAGGGAGCACGGTCCGGCAGGAGCAGCAGGTCGGGGCCGCTGCCCGAGCCCTCGGTCCACACGACACCGTCCCCGCGGCGGCACGTGCCGCCCGAGGCGAGGGCGAGCGCCCGAAGGAAGGCGGCCATGTTCTCGCCGATGGCGCGGACGAGATCGGGCTCCGAGGCGCTAGTCAGGAAATGGGGCATGGAGTGCATCTCCGCTGGTGCCCGCCCATGCTACAGAGGGGGTGGTTGCGTAACAACCTCATCGCGGCGCTGATATAGTGATGAGGAGTGGTTGCTGTGAGCGTGCGCAAGAAGCGCGGTGGCGTCCGCGCGATCCGGATGGCCCTTGTCGCCGTGCTGCTGCTGCCCCTGCTGTGGGTCGTGGGCCTGGGGGTGGTCATATACGCGGTCGGCCAGCAGGATGACTCCCCGCGCTCCGACGCGATAGTGGTGCTCGGGGCCGCGCAGTACGACGGACGACCGTCGCCGGTGTTCAGGGCGAGGCTCGACCACGCCTACCAGCTCTACGAGCGGGGGAGGGCACCGGTGGTGATCGTGACGGGAGGCAAGCAGCCCGGCGACCAGTACACCGAAGGTCAGGCGGGCACGAGCTACCTGCATCTGCGCGGGATACCTTGGTCGCACCTTGTGAGCGTGGGCGAGGGGAACAACACGCTCGGCAGCCTCCGCGCGGTGGCCCGCCGGATGCGCTCGCGGCAGCTGCGCTCCGCGATCCTGGTGAGCGACCGCTTCCACATCTTTCGATCCGAGCGGATGGCGTCAGACCTCGGGCTCGTGGCGCACGGCTCGCCGACGACCACGAGCCCGATCGAGCGCAACCGCGGTGCGCAGCTCCGCTCGATCCTGCACGAGATCGGCGGCTTCACCGCGTACCTCCTCGGCCTCGAGTCGGACTAGCGCACGGCGCTCAGGCGAAGACGCCCTCTCCCTCGCCCCGTGGCAGGGGGGCGGGGCGGGCACAGGTGGTGGTGAGGTCGACGTGCCGACCCTCGCGGGAGGCGTCGTGGACCGCGTGCATGATCTCAAGCACGTGCAGAGCCATCTCGCCGTTCGCCCTGTTCGGCCTGCCGGTCCTGATCGCGTTCGCCATGTCCAGCAGCCCGATGCCTCGCTCGCTCCCGGTGAACCCGTACTCGAGCGGCACCTCGCACCACTCCCCCTCCCCCTGGAGATTCAGCCTCACGGGACCGTGGAAGGTGTTGGGGTCGGGCAGGCTCAGGGTGCCCTTCGTGCCGTAGAGCTCCATCCTCGGCACCTCGGCGGCCCACACGTCGAAGCTTGTGACGAGCGTGGCTATTGGCCCGCCCTCGAAGTCGAGCACGCCCGCGAGGTGGGTCGGCGTGTTCACCCTGATCTTCTGCCCGTGCTTCGGCTGGCTCAGTATCGTCCGCTCTGGCATCGAGATGCGCGCGGAGCCGGTCACGCGCCTCACCGGGCCGAGCATGTTTATCAGCGCGGTGATGTAGTACGGCCCCATGTCGAAGAGCGGCCCCGCGCCAGGCTGGTACAGGAACTCGGGGTCGGGGTGCCAGTCCTCCGGGCCGTGGCTCATCATGAACGCCGTGGCCGCCACGGGCTCGCCGATCACGCCCTCGTCCATCAGCCTGCGGCAGGTCTGCAGCCCGCCGCCCAGAAACGTGTCCGGCGCACAGCCGACCCGCACCCCCCGCTCGTGCGCCAGCGCGATGACCTTGCGTCCCTCCTCCAGGCCGACCGCGAGCGGCTTCTCGCTGTACACGTGCCTGCCCGCCTCGATCGCGGCGATATCCACCGACGCGTGCGCCTGGGGCACCGTCAGGTTGAGGACGATATCCACCTCCGGGTCAGCGATCAGGTCGTCCACGCTGCACGGCTTCGGGATGCCGAACGTCTCCGCCTGCGTCTGCGCGCGGACGGGGTCGAGGTCGGCGCACGCCACGACCTCCACCTGATCGAACGACCCGAGCCGCTCGAGGTACGCGCTGCTGATCTTCCCGCAGCCGATCACTCCGACTGCCGTGCGCTGGCTCGTCATACGAGGTTCCTTTCGGTGTGCTGTGTTGCTCAGTGTCGGGAGCCGTCGGGCATCTCGAAGCCGATCGCCCGTAGGAACGCCAGGGCGATCACGGCATGGCCGGGCTCGTTCGGGTGGACCTGGTCGGGCGCCCAGTCCTCGGGCCGGGTGTGCCGGAGCACAGCGTCGAACGCGGCCTGGGTCGGCACGAGCGTCGCGCAGAACTCCGCCGCGAGCTGGCGCACCGCCGCGCCGTACAGGTCCATCCGGCTGCGCATGGGCTGAGTGCGGTCGGGCTCGATCACGTACGGCTCCATCAGGATGAGGCGCGCGTTCGTCTCCCTGCTGGTGCGCTCGAGCAGGTCCCTCAGGGTCCGCTCATACTCCGGCAGCGGCACCGCCTCGTGCGCGTTCGGGCCGAACGCCCGCCACACGTCGTTGATGCCGATCTTCACGGAGAGCCAGTCGGGCTGCTCGGCGATCACGTCCTCGTCCCATCGGGCGGCGAGGTCGCGGGTCGTGTCTCCGCCGATCCCCTTGTTCACGAAGGTCAGCCCCAGGTCGGGGTATCGCGCGATGAGCAGGCTGCGGACCATGCTTACGTACCCATTGCCGTAGGGTGCCGCGACGTCCCGCCTGCCGCAGTCGGTGATGCTGTCGCCGATGAACACGATCTTCTGTCCCCGTCCAAAGAGCATCCACACCTCCTTCGTCGTGTAGTCGTTGTCACGTCGCCGAGGTCGAACGCAATCTTACCACGTCCGCGGAGCCTCGCTGCTGTGGACTCTGCCCGAAGCCTCTGTTATCGTGTTGCCCGATGATAGCATCGGCGTGTGCGATACATCATCGGCACGGACACGCGCCTTCGAGCGGGAGGGGGAGATGAGAGCGATCAGACTTCGAACCGAGTACCGTGAGAACCCTCTGGGCATAGACGTGCTGAGGCCGAGGCTGAGCTGGGCCCTCGAGTCGGACCGGCGCGGCGACCGCCAGACCGCCTACCAGATCCTGGTGGCCTCGGAACTCCACGCCCTCGACTCGGACCGAGGGGACCTGTGGGACTCGGGCCGGGTGGAGGGCGGCGAGTCGCTGAACGTGGAGTACGCCGGGCCGGACCTCCGCTCGAGCCAGCGGTGCTGGTGGAAGGTGCGCGCCTGGGACCGCGACGGACACCCCTCCGGGTGGTCTGAGCCCGCCTGGTGGGAGATGGGCCTCCTCGACCGGTCGGAGTGGAAGGGCGACTGGATCGGATGGAGCGGCGCGGAGGTGCCGTACCTGCGCGGCGAGTTCGAGGTCTCCAAGCCCGTGCGACGCGCCCGGGCCTACGCGACCGCGCTCGGTCTGTACGAGCTGCACCTGAACGGAGGCGTGGTGGGTCACGACCGCTTCGCGCCGGGCTGGACAGACTACAGGCTGCGCGTGCAGTACCAGACGTACGACGTCACCGAGGCGATCCGGCAGGGTCAGAACGCGGTCGGGGCGGTCCTTGCGCCCGGCTGGTACTCGGGGCACGTCGGCATGTTCGGACCTCGCCAGTACGGCGAGAGGCCGTACTTCGTCCTTCAGCTGAACATTGAGTACGAGGACGGCACCGCGGACAGCGTCCTCTCCGACCGAACGTGGAGGGCATCCGACGGGGCGATACGCTCGGCGGACATCCTGATGGGGGAGAGCTGCGACGCGCGGGAGGAGCGGCAGGGCTGGGACGCGCCCGAGCTCGACGACTCGAGCTGGGCGGAGGCGGAAGTTGCCGAGAGGCTTCCCGCCGCGATCGTGGCGCAGGTAGACCCCCCGATACGCGTGACCGAGGAGCTGCGGCCAGTGGCGGTGACGCGGCCCTCCCGGGGCGTGTACGTGTTCGATATGGGACAGAACATGGTGGGGTGGACCCGACTTAGGGCGAGCGGCGGGGCCGGCACGAAGGTGACCCTGCGCCACGCCGAGGTGCTCGGCCCCGACGGCACCCTCTACACGGAGAACCTGCGAACGGCGAAGCAGACCGACGAGTACGTGCTCCGGGGCGACGGCGAGGAGGTGTACGAGCCTCACTTCACATATCACGGCTTCCGCTACGTCGAGGTCACCGGGTACCCTGGCGAGCCTTCGCCCGACGTCGTCACCGGCCTCGTCGCGCACTCCGCGATGCCGCCAACCGGCGTCTTCGAGACCTCGAGCGAGCTCCTGAACCGGCTACAGCACAACATCGTGTGGAGCCAGAGAGGCAACTTCTTCAGCGTGCCCACGGACTGTCCACAGCGGGACGAGCGTCTGGGCTGGGCGGGCGACGCGCAGATGTTCGCCGCCACCGCGAGCTTCAACATGGACACCGCTGCGTTCTTCGAGAAGTGGCTGCGGGATGTGGAGGACGCGCAGCGGCCCGACGGCGCCTTCGCCGACGTGGCGCCAATGGTCGGAGAGGGCCTGCTGGGCTCCGGCAGGGCGGGCTGGGGTGACGTGGGCGTGATCGTGCCCTGGGTGATCTACCTGCAGTTCGGCGATCGGCGGATGCTCGAGGAGCACTACGGCTCGATGCAGAGGTGGATCGAGTACCTCAGAGAGCACTCCCGCGACCTCATCCGCCCCGCTGAGGGGTACGGCGACTGGCTGAGCGTCAACTCCGACGCCCCGAAGGACCTGATCGGCACCGCCTTCTTCGCGCACAGCACGAGCCTCGTGGCTGAGGTCGCCCGCGAGCTCGGCAGGGACGGAGACGCTGGGGAGTACGAGAGGCTGTTCGGTCAGATACGCGAGGCGTTCGATCGCGAGTTCGTCTCACCGGATGGACGGATCAGGGGCGACACCCAGACGGGCTACGTGCTGGCGCTGCACTTCGATCTGCTGCCGGAGGAGCTGCGCGACGCGGCAGCAGGTCATCTGGTCGAGGACATCGAGCGGCGAAACTGGCACCTCTCGACCGGGTTTCTAGGCACCCCCTATCTGCTTCAGGTGCTCGCCGATACCGGCCACCTGGACGTGGCCTACAGGCTGCTGAACCAGGATACCTTCCCGTCCTGGGGCTATCCGATCCTGCACGGCGCGACCACGATCTGGGAGAGGTGGGACGGCTGGACCGAGGAGCGGGGCTTCCAGGACCCCCGGATGAACTCGTTCAACCACTACGGATTCGGGTCGGTAGGGGAGTGGATGTACCGGAACATCGCGGGCATCGCGCCCGCCGAGCCGGGATTTCGGAGCGTGCTGATACATCCCAGGCCGGGCGGCGGGCTCACGTGGGCCAGGGGAGAGTACGACTCGGTGCGCGGTCGGATCGCGACCGGGTGGAGGCTCGAGGACGGGCGCTTCTCGCTGAGGGTCTCCATCCCCGCGAACACGACTGCGAGCGTGCGCCTGCCGTGCCCGGACCCGTCCCAGGTCACCGAGAGCGACGTGCCTGTCTCGGAGGCCGAGGGAGTCGAGGCGGTGACCGCAGAGGAAGGCTTCGTCGCCCTGAGGGTGGGCTCGGGCGAGTACGGCTTTTCCTGTCGGGTCGAGTGAGATGCGCCGGCGCACAAGCCGTCGTGCGCCTGATATCATCCTCTCGTAGGTTGTGGCCGTGAAGAGATGAGTCGGCACAGGTTTCATGGCGACCCCTCACGCTTCGAGGCGCTCGCCGGGTTCATAGCCGAGAGGTACGGCAACCGCGTGAGGTACATCGCGGACGTGGCGGGCGGACAGGGGATGCTCGCCCGCATCCTCACGAAGAGGTACAACTACGTCTGCGAGGTCGTGGACACGCGAGGCTGGGTGCTGCGCGGGGTCGGCAACCTCCAGCAGGAGATGGACCCCTCGCTTGCGTCCTACTACGACCTGATCGTGGGGCTCCATCCCGATCAGGCCACGAGGGCTGCGGCGGAGGCCGCGCTAGTGCGTCCCGCGATCCTGGTGCCCTGCTGCAACTTCTGGTCCGACGAGAAGCTGGGCAAGGAGGAGCTGCTCGCCGCGATCGAGGAGTTCTATCGGGATCGCTCGGTCGAGTATGAGCGCGTCGTGCTGCCGTTCAGGGGACCGCACAACGTAGCCCTCGTCTCCGAGCCACCCGGCAACCTGGCTGGAAGGCAAGGAGGAGCTGTTGTAACATAGGGCTGCGCGATCGGAAGCGGCCGCGCCGCTGTGGGATGCGTAGGGAAGTGGGTGCGCTATGGCCGAGGCAGGACGGGAGAGGTTCGGCGACCTGCTCAGGCGGCACCGGCTCGCGGCGAGGCTGACCCAGGAGGAGCTGGCAGAGCGGGCCGGGATCAGCACGCGGGCGGTGAGCGACCTCGAGCGAGGAGTCAAGCAGACTCCGCACCGCGAGACCCTGCGCCTGCTCACGGAGGCCCTCGGGCTCTCCGAGGGAGAGCGAGAGCGCCTGAGGGAGTCGGTCGGGCCCCGGCTGCGAACGCCCGCGCTCGCGACGGGCCACAACATCCCGGCGAGGCTCACCACCTTCGTCGGCCGTGAGCGCGAGATGGCCGAGCTGAGCGCCCTGCTCCTCGACCCACGAGTGCGTCTGGTCACGCTCACGGGGACGCCGGGTGCGGGCAAGACCCGGCTCGCTCTCGAGCTGGCGAGCAGGCTGGCGCCGGAGTTCGAGCACGGCGTCTGCTTCGTCGGGCTCGCGTCGGTGACGTCCGCGGGGCTCGTCGGGGCCGCCATCGCGCGCGCCATCGGGGAGCGTGACAAGCTCCCGCGGCCGCCGGCCGATCTTCCGGCGTACCTCCGGGACAGGCGCACGCTGCTCGTGCTCGACAACCTCGAGCACCTGACTGACGCTTCCGGGTACCTGACCGAGCTGCTGCGCGGCTGCCCGGGGCTGAAGGCGCTCGTCACGAGCCGCGTACTCCTCAGGGTGCCGGGAGAGCACAACTTCCCCCTGCACCCGCTCTCCCTGCCCGACCACGACACCACCCCCGAGCGGCTCGCCCGGTCCGAGGCGGTGACGCTCTTCGTGGAGCGGGCGAGCCGCTCGGGGGTGGTGTCGTGGTCGGGCAGGGAG